>JAZOWO010000001.1:0-1631 GCA_045659265.1 Clostridia bacterium
AGATGCTTACATGGATAATAAAAGAGGAACAGAACTAGTAAACGAAGTAACAACAAAACTAGGTGAACAAGGAGTAACAGCAGACAAATGGAACATAACTGTAACAGATACAGGAGTAACAGTTAGTATAAAAACAAACAATATAGACACACCAGAAATAGAACTGCTACCTGGAACTGCAATTCCTGAAGGCGCGGTATATTATAGAGGTTTAACTACTGCTATTCTTGGTAATTATACAGGAGCAACTCAAACGTTAATGGAAGGGGAATTAATACCTGCAAATCCTACAAAAGGCGATGTTGTTGTATATGGTGATTACGAGTATAGATATGGCTATATGTATTACGCAATGTCTGTAGGCGGAACATCTACTCAAATGTGGATGAATACAGCTAATATGGAAGGATGGGGTGTTGTAACCGTAGATAAAACTAAAGATAAATATGGAGATGTTATTAAAGGAATTGCTGGAAAAGATGTTCAAAATATGTCATTTACCTTTTATAACTGTAAGAATTTATTAGTGGCACCAAAAATACCAATAAGTGTTACGTCATTACAAGGCACTTTTGATGGTTGCTCTGCATTAAAAACAGGACCCTATATTGGTGAAAATATAATTACTATGAATACAACTTTTAAAGATTGCATATCTTTAACAGGAACTTTAGTTATAGATGCAAATCCTACTAGTTATACTAATGTGTTTTCAAATGTTAGTTTTGCAACACAAAAACTAACATTATCTGGAAAATCAGATTGTTTAGAAGAAATGGAGGCCACAGGAATCGTATTAGATATAATTCCAACGGGGGGAGTATATACTTGTGCTAGCGGGGAAATACTTGAAGCAGGTGAAACAATCCCAAGAACAGCACAAAAAAATGATACATATGAATATGGCGAGTATAAATATACATATATAGAAGCTTATACAAAACCAACAAGCAACCCAAATATATCACCAGATATAAGAGGATGGAAAGTTGTAACTACAGATAAAACAAAAACAAATTATGGAGAAATATTAGATAAGATTGCGGGATATAATATTATAAGCTTAGATTACACATTTGAAAATTGTACGAATTTAAAAAGCATTACGAATATACCAACGGGAGTAAAAAGTATGGCCTATACATTTAAGGGCTGTACATCGTTAATTGATGCAAGCGGAATTACGATACCTAGCTACATGACAGAACTTAGCGGCGCTTTTAAAGGGTGCACAAGCTTAAAAACAGCTCCTGTAATACCAAGTAGCGTAAATAGATTAGAATACACATTTGAAGGTTGCGTAGCGTTAACAGGAACGATTACATTAAATACAACATGTAGTTTTGTTACAGCGCCATCAGCAGGAATGACAGGTGCAGGTTATAACTGTTTTACAAATGTAGATATGAGTAAAATAACACTTGCGGGTTCTGCAGCATCTGCAGCTAAACAATCTCTTGCAAGTACTGGGTTAAACGGAAGTAATGTAACAATTACAAATTAAAATATATAGCAGACCTAAGAGGTCTGCTATTATGTTTCTCTTACTTGTAAATTAATTGCCTGTATGATAAAATTACCTTAAATTTTAGGAGGTATATTATGAAAGATTTAGTAAATGTAAACTTAAG
>JAZOWO010000002.1:0-3894 GCA_045659265.1 Clostridia bacterium
ATATAGACAAATTAAACTATGAATATTCTTTAATAATAAATATATGTCAAAATGCATATAGATATTTCAAGATAGTAGATAAAGTATTTGGAAAAATCCAAAAAATATATGATGATTCTTACGAACTTGGATATATAGATATGACAGACTATATTAACTTCTATAAAGAAATCTATGATACAAAAATTAAAACAATGGTTAATGATGTACATAGAACAATTAAAATAGAAGATGAGTATCTAGAATATTCTAGACAACTTCATGAAGATGAAGGAATAATGGAATTTATGCTAAATCAAGCAATTCTTACAACTGCTTCTGAAAAAGTAAAAGCTAAAATTGAAGAAGAGTTAGAACGCTTTAAAGTAGTTGAAGAAGAATTAGAAGAAATGCCTGAAACAGAAACTGAAGAAGTTGTAATGGTAGCAGACTCTGCGGATGAAACAAATACAGAAATTAAAGCTGAAATTACAGAAGTAACAATTCCAGTAATAACAGAAGAAACTGATGTGATTGTAAATGTTGATGGAACTACTGAAGAAGTTACTACAAACGCAGTTGAAATTGTTGAAGAACATTTTGAACTAGATGGTTTAGAAGATTTATTTGATGAAACTGAAATAAAAACAGATACAGATGCAGAAGCTGTTTAATAAAATATAATATAATGAAAGTAATATGAGTACTTCAATTGCAGTATTGCATTGAAGTACTTGTTTGTATATAGGAGGTAAATATGAGCTTTGTACATTTACACATGCATACAGAATATAGCTTATTAGATGGGGCAAATAAAATAAATGAACTAGTAGCTAAAACCAAAGAACTTGGCATGGATGCTGTAGCAATAACAGACCATGGCAATATGTTTGGCGCTGTTGAACTGTATAAAGAATGTAAGAAACAAGGTATAAAAGCAATAATTGGTTGTGAGATGTATGTAGCTCCAAGAAGTAGATTTGAAAAGGAAGGTAAAGTAGACTCAGAACCTAACCATTTAGTACTTCTTGCAATGAGTAATAAAGGATACCAAAATTTAATTAAATTAGTATCTATTGCATATACAGAAGGCTTTTATTACAAACCAAGAATCGACCTTGAAGTGTTAAAGGAATATTCTGAAGACTTAATAGCTTTAAGTGGTTGTATGGCCGGTGCTGTAGCAAGAAAAATAGCTGAAGGAGATATACCTGGTGCAAAAGAAACGGCACTAAAATACAAAGAAATATTTGGAGACAGATATTATCTAGAAATACAAGATAACAAGTATAGAGAGCAAATGATCATTAACCAAAATTTAATGGGATTTTCTAAAGAATTAGATATACCACTTGTTGCAACAAACGACTGTCACTATCTAACAAAAGAAGATTATTATTCTCATGAAGTACTTCTTTGCGTACAAACTAAAAAGAAAATGAGTGATGAAGATAGAATGACATTTGAGACAAATGAGTTCTATGTAAAATCTCCAGAAGAAATGAAATCAGCATTTAAGAATGTACCAGAAGCAATAGAAAATACAGTAAAAATAGCAGAAAGATGTAATGTGGAATTTGTATTTGGACATACAATACTACCAAACTTTGATATACCAGATGGCATATCCCACTATGATTTCTTTAGAAATTTCTGTTATGATGGAATGAAAAGAAGATATCCAGAGGATATGTACACAAAGGTATCTGAAAGATTAGAATATGAACTTAGTGTAATAGAAAAGATGGGATTTATAGACTACTTCTTAATAGTATCAGATTTTATTAAATATGCCAAAGAACAAAATATACCAGTAGGACCAGGAAGAGGTTCTGGAGCTGGTTCTGTTGCAGCATATTGCAGTGGAATAACAGATATAGATCCGCTTAAATTTGACCTTATCTTTGAAAGATTCTTAAATCCAGAAAGAATAAGCATGCCAGATTTTGACGTAGATTTTTGTTTTGAAAGAAGACCGGAAGTAATAGAATATGTGGCTAGAAAATATGGTAGAGACCATGTTGCACAAATAATAACGTTTGGAACAATGAAGGCTAAACTTGCAATTCGTGATGTTGCAAGAGCTTTGGATATCCCTTATCAAAAGGCAGATATAATCGCCAAGATGATACCAAACGATTTCAAGATAACTATAGACAAGGCTCTTGAAATGAACCAAGAATTAAAACTTCTTTATGAAAACGATGAAGAAGCAAAGCAAATAATAGATATATCTAAAAAGGTAGAAGGACTTCCAAGGCATGCATCTACTCACGCAGCAGGTGTAGTTATTACTAAAGACCCGGTAGATACATATGTACCGCTTTACTTAAACCAAGAACAAATATCTACTCAGTATACAATGACTACTTTAGAAGAACTAGGACTTCTAAAGATGGACTTCTTAGGACTTAGAACATTAACAGTTATTGCAGATGCTAAGTATTTAGTAAAGAAAATACATGGTGTTGATGTGGATTTTGGGGATAGTTATGATGATCCGGGGGTATATAAACTGCTAGGTGAAGGAAAAACTAATGGAGTATTCCAATTAGAAAGTGGTGGCTTTAAACAAATGATGAAAGAATTAAAGCCTACAAATATTGAAGATATAGCAGTTATGTTATCGTTATATAGACCAGGACCAATGGACCAAATTCCAAGATATATTAAAGCAAAGAATAATCCAGAAGATATAGAATATACACATCCAGCACTAGAACCAATTCTTAAGGTTACAAATGGTTGTATGGTATACCAAGAACAAGTTATGCAAATCTTTAGAGAACTTGCTGGATATAGCTTTGGTAGAGCTGACCTTGTACGTAGAGCAATGGGTAAGAAAAAGATAGATGTAATGAATAAGGAAAGAGAAATATTCATTAATGGTCTTGTAGAAGATGGTAAAAGAGTAATAGATGGAGCAGTAAATAGAGGGATAGATGAAGCTAGCGCAAACAAAATCTTTGATGAGATGGCAGAGTTTGCAAAGTATGCATTTAACAAATCTCATGCTGCAGCATACTCGGTTGTGTCATATCAAACGGCTTGGCTTAAAGTGCATTATCCAGCAGAGTTTATGGCTGCAACAATGAATAGCTTCTTAGGTAATTTAGATAAAGTACCAGAATATATAGCTGAGTGTAAAACACTTGGAATTAATGTATTAAGACCAGATATAAACGAAAGTTATGCACGTTTTGCAGTAATAAATGGCAATATACGTTTTGCATTAGCGTCAATTAAAAATGTTGGTGAAGGAGCAATAGAACAAATCACCGAAGAAAGAAAAAGAAATGGTAAATATACAAACTTTGTAGACTTTATAGAAAGAGTGCAAGGTGAAAGAGTAAATAAAAAATGTATTGAGTCTTTAATAAAAGCCGGAGCTTTTGATGAACTTGAAACAGAATATAACCGTTATGATCTTTTAGCAAGCTATGAAACAATAATGGATTCTGTAGCAAATGAAAAGAGAAATACTTGCGAAGGTCAAGTATGCATATTTGAAGGTTTTGGAATAGAAGAAACCGGAATAACAAATAGAAAGATACTAAAAACAGGAACTGTTCCAACTAAAAGAGAACTTTTAGAAATGGAAAGAGAAATGATGGGATTATATGTTTCGGGACATCCATTAGATGAGTTTATGGAAATAATCCAAAGAAAAGCAACTCTTACATCAAAGGATTTGAATATAGAAACAAATACAGAAGAAACTGAAAGCGAAGTAGATGAAACTATAAATCTAGAACAGTATGATGGAAAAGAAGCAACTATGTGTGGTTTAGTTACAAGTATAAAGAAAATATATACAAAGAGTAACAGACAAATGGCATTTTCTGTTTTTGAAGATTTATTTGGAGATATAGAAGCAGTATTCTTCCCAAATGTATACGAAAAATATGCAAATAC
>JAZOWO010000003.1:0-2199 GCA_045659265.1 Clostridia bacterium
ATATAAAATATTCCTGCTTATTCTTATTCCAAAAAATGTACATGGTATCATTAATAATAAACATATATTAAAACCTATATTCCATATGTTGTTAAATCCAATATATTTTATTGATAAAATTAATAATGTAATTGCTATAACTGTTATAAAGTATTCACTTCTAAAATTTAAAACTTCTTTTAATATCTTTTTTAATAATCTTTTCATTTTTATTCCTCTTTCTTTTTAAATAATTTTATTTCTAAATCAAGTCCTGTTTCAATAAATATATACTTTCTTATTTCTTCAGCTTTATCAAAATCTGAGAATAATTGTCTATAATCTTTTTCAATAGTAAAACCAAATATTTCTATTGAAAAATCTTCTGGATTAATTTTATATTCAATATCAGATAAATAATAATCACCTTTCTTTAGTACGTATCTTTTCTCCATTCAACTTACCTCCTATCTTTATATAATTATCATAAAATTTATATCTTTTCCAAATTTCTTCTTGTTCATGTATCAATTCAGTAACCTTATCTCTGCTGATGTTTTCTTTAAACTTTGCAGCTCTTAATTTTTGTGATCTAGCGTTTAATTCATTTCTTTTTAAATATAAATCTCTCATATATTTCACTTCCTGATTTTAGTTTACTATGTATATTTTGCTATGTCAAAATAAATTAATTAATTTTTTAAAATTTGACACAAAATTGTGTAAAGTTTACAAAAAATTGTAAATGTGATATTATATAAATGTAACCGATTAAACATTGGTTATAATTTATCTAACGAGGCGGACATACATATTTAAACTAAAATAAAACTGATTACATCACCACAGTGAAGAGCTGGTAATTAGTTTTGTCTAGTGGTATAGTGTTTTAGTATATGTATATTCTGCCTCTAATTTTATGGTGGTGAATAAAATGGATAAGAATATTTTTTATAATCCTCAACGAATTATATCTTTTAATGCATTACTAAACCTGATTATTGGTGAAAGAGGAGTTGGTAAGTCATATGGATTTAAGACATATGCAGTTAAAAGATTTTTAAATAAAGGTAAACAATTCGCTTATGTAAGACGTTATGAAACTGACTTAGGCGAAAGTGTAGGTAATACTGAGGATAATAAGTTTTTTGAACAAATTAAAAAAGAATTCCCTGATTGTACTTTTAAAATAACTAAATCTAAAAAAGTACGTAAATTATTTATTAATAATAAAATATGTGGATATGCTCTTCCTTTAAGTGCAGCAGATAGTTTAAAATCTTCAACTTATGAAAACGTTGATACTATAATATATGATGAGTTTATGCTAAAAGAGGGTAGCACTCAACATTATTTAAGAAACGAGCCTGAAATAATTTTAGATCTAATAGAAACAATAGGCCGTTTACGTGATATAAGAGTATATTGTTTAGCTAATGCTATTTCAAGTACATGTCCGTTAATGACATACTTTGATATTACTCTTCCATATAATACTGATATAAAAACTTTTAAAGATGGTACTATTGCTATTGAATATATTAAAAATGAAAAGTATAGAGAAGTTAAAAAGGCTTCACGTTTCGGTAAATTAATAGATGGTACTAAATATGGTAAGTATGCTATTGATAATGAATTTTTAATGGATAGTAAATCATTTATTAAGAAAAAAGATAAAAACGCTAAATTTTACTTTATATTATATATTAATGGTAAAACATATGGTATATGGCGAGATTTTAATAATCAATTAATGTATATTTCAAGTGATATAGATCCTAATTGTCCTATTAAGTTTGCTATTAATGAAAGTGATCATAACGAAAGTACAATGTTAGTTAAAGTTAGATCAAACTTTTGGTTTAAACAAATTATTAATCATTATCGAATGGCGAGATTATGCTTTGAAAGTCAAGCAATAAAAAATATATTTATGAGTGAAATAAATAAATACTTGATTTATTGATTTATTTATGCTATCATATAAATGAGTTATCTAGTAATGCATATGTATCTTCCTATCTCTATTAGACGAAAGAGCTTTATTGCTCTTTTTTGTGTTCTAACATGGTATTTTGGATAATACTATCTCTAAAAAACATTAAGGGCTTTTGGCTCTTTTTGTTTGCTCTTGTTTTAAACCTGTTTTTAGGGCTTTTGGCTCTTGTTTTGTGTGTCATTGATATTAGTTATTATATTACTTGGTTTGGCTTGGTATTA
>JAZOWO010000004.1:0-35119 GCA_045659265.1 Clostridia bacterium
GCGGCTGTACACACACACACACACACACAATCATTTCTAATGAACAAACATTAGAAGCGTTTTTGCACCCTAAAATAATAAGTTAAACTAGCAAAGTAACACATACTAAAAAGTATGTGCTGCTTTGCTTTTTGCATGCAAAAGAAGGAGGAAAATAAAATGCAAAAGAAAGGAATAAGCTTAATAGTTCTAGTCATTACAATAATAGTAATGATAATACTAGCAGCAACAGTTGTGATATCTTTAAGCAATAGTAGTATTATAGATAAAGCGGGAGATTCTATAGATAAAGCGACTCTAAGTGAATTAAAACATTATGCAAGCTTAATATGGTCAGAAGAATTTTTAAGCGGAAAGCGTGGAAATGAACTAAAAGTATCAGTGTTGGATAAGTTAAAGGATTATACTACAAAATATGATATAGAAGTAACAGATAAAGGAATAGAAGTAAGCAATAAAAAAGACTCGTGTTTTCCGCTTGTATGGAATACAATGCAAGAGGGTGATGTTACAGTTAATTTCAACGGTATGATTTTAATGAAAATATCTGATGCAATGCCTAAGGAGGAAGAATTTGAAAATGTATATGTTACATTTGAAGATCTAACATATAATGGCCAATTAATTCAAGCAGGACAAACAATACCGTATGATTACAAAGAAGAATATGGTAACCTTACTATATATGGAAATTATAGTATGTCTGCTTTTAGTTGTTTTGTTGTGTATGCTACGGGTGAAGTTGAGGATATGGGCATTGAATTTGAGGAAACTGGTATATATGTAATGTCATTTAAAAACGAAGGTATAGAATCAAATGTAAAAGTTAATGTACTATTACCGAAACTTGAAAAACCAAGCATTACGTTGCTAAATAATATATTAACTATAAATTCAGTAGAAAATGCTACTGGTTATGAAATATATATAGATGATGAATTAGTAACTGCTACAACAAATTTAACTGTAGATTTAACTGAAAATATAGCGCATTTAAACGATTATTTTCTTTCTGTAAGAGCTATTTCAACTGATAAATATGACTCTTCAAGTGTGAGTTCAATTTGGAATTCTAATTCTAAAGAAGAACCAGGGTTATATGACGATTTAGGAAATAAAATATGTTCATTACCAGAATTAGTAATAGATTATAGTTGGGGAACAACACTTCCTTTAACAGTTCATAATTATGATACGAATATGGCGGGATTGTGTTATATATTAAAAAACGTACCGGAATTTAAGAATGCTACAAAATTAGTTTTTGATTTCGAGCCAGCAATAGTATCTGGATTGTTTATGGGGTGTTCGCAATTAAAAGAAATTGTATTACCTAGCAATTTAACAGCTGTGGGTTCTAATGCTTTTGATGAGTGTACAAATTTACAAAGCATTAGAATTCCGAAAGCAACAACAGAAATATATGGTGGATTATTTAACAACTGTGATAGCTTAGCTACTATAACTGTAGAAGCAGGTAATACAGTATATTATAGTAAGGATAATTGCATTATAAAATCAGCTGATAAAACTTTAGTTGCGGGATGTAAAAATAGTATAATTCCTTCAGATGGTAGTGTAACAGCTATAGGCCCGTCTGCTTTTGATGGTTGCAATGGATTAACAGAATTGCTTTTGCCAGCAGAAATTACTAAAATTGGTAATTCTTGTTTTTCTGAATGTAAAGGATTAATAAAAGTAGATTTTGAAACCAATAGTCAATTAACAAGGTTGGAAAATGGAGCGTTTAGTGATTGCATTAATCTTGAAGAAGTTAAAATCCCTGCAACTTTGAAAAGTTTTATAGATGGTGTGTTTAGGAATGATAAAAAATTAGCACGAGTAATATTTGAAGAACCAAAAACATGGTATTATACAAACGATGCTATTGCAGCAGTTAAGTATGCTAAGGGAAGTGTAACATCATCAGAATGCGCAGATCCAGAATTTATGGCAAATAAAATATTGACTACAGATTGTTATCAATGGTTCTGTCAATAGGTGGAAAATAAAGTTCAATGAAAATTGAACTTTATTTTTTATTTCTTTGTTACTAACATTTTGTTAATTACAAGTTGCAAAAACGGCTAATTTGTGGTAAAATATATGTGTTGAAAAAATATTAGCATGCCTTAACTATGGGCATAGAACGAAGAAAAGGAGAGTATTAGCATGTACACAGATTTACACTTGCACACAATTTATTCAGACGGAGAGTATGAACCGCTTCAGGTTGTTACTATGGCAAGAGACCGGCAAGCATCAACTATAGCAATTACAGATCACAACAACATCGAAGGTAGCAAAATAGCAGTAGCAAACAACCCGTATTCAGACATTGTTGTAATTCCTGGTGTGGAATTTACTGCGAAGTCTCCGGCGACCATCAACATCCATATGCTTGGACTCAATATTGACCTTAAAAACAAAGCATTAAACGAGCTTTGCGATGCATATACTGAAGATAGCAGAAATAGAACAAGGTCTCTGCTTTCGCTTCTTAAGAAGCATTACGGTATGGAGTTTGCGGATGAAGATGTCGTGGCGCTTCTTGGTTCTATCGGAAATATTGGAAGACCAGAAGTTGCCAAGCTTTGCCTTAGGTACGGTTACGTTTCAAGCGTACCCGAAGCTTTTGATAACTACCTTAACCCTGTAAAGCCTCTTATTACAGATAAGAAGGTTGATCCTACGGATAAGGAACTTATTGAAGTTATTCTTGGTGCCGGCGGAGTTCCCTGCCTTGCACATCCGAGAAGTCTTAAGAAGACAATTCCTGAACTTCGAGAATATATCTTAGGACTTAAGGAATATGGTCTTATGGCTATCGAGGCATATCACAGTGACTGTTCTAAGGAACTTACTTTTGAGCTCCTTAAGATGGCACATGAGTTTGGACTCTATGTAAGTTGCGGCAGCGATTACCACGGTCCTGTTGTATCACCTAAAGTTCGCATAAGAAGCGGAAAAAACGACAATCTCAATCTTGAGAGAGTCAGTATACAAAACTTGTTTACGGAGGTTAAAGGATATGATGAAGAAAGTTAAACTCTATGTAAACAGTACCAAAAACAACGCGTGGGTTGTTTCTGAAGAAGTTCGGAAAGAGCTTATAGCCTCTGGATACGAAGTTACGGATGAAAATCCAGACATTGTAATTGGCTTTGGAGGAGATGGAACGTTTATCAAATGGATAAGCGATAATAACTACGATACAGAAACGAAGTATATTGGAATAAATTGTGGAACTTTAGGGTTCATGCAAAGTTTCGATATTACCAGTGCGAAAATGTTCGTAGAAAATATTCCTAACTATATCGAAGAACATTTAAGATATGTAAAACTCACCGTAAATACTGCAGGTAAAGAAAGAACATTCTATGCAGTAAATGAGTTTAACGTTCTTAACGCAGAAGATAAAACCTTCAGAGCGAATGTAAACATCGGCTTTGAATTCTTAGAAACTTTCGTTGGTACTGGACTCATTTTTGCAACCCCAACGGGTTCAACAGCAAGAAACATTTCTTCTGTAGGAAGTATAATGTTTCCATCAATTGAAGCAATTCAGATGACTCCAATCGAGGCTATTGTTAACAGCAAAATACACTGTATGCCAAAGAGTATTTGTATTCCATCGGGAACGGATATACTTCTTACTCCTGCAAATGATAGTAGTATTAAAATCATTGCAGACGGTATCAATGTATTTGAAGGTAACTATAACAGTATAACTATCTCTTATTCGGATAGATATATGGTTACCTTGTCTGATAGAAAAAACAGCTTTGTAAAGAAGATTCGTGAAAAGCTCATCTAACTTAAGCCAGCCACAGTAATTTACTGTGGCTGGTTATTTTATTTATTATTATTTTTAGTATTTGGTTATTTCTCTATTGGTTGTACATTATCATATTTGTATGATGCACAAGCTGTATCTTTTTTAGGATCTTTTGTTTTAACTGCATTGCAGTTACACACAGATATTTCTTCTAGTCTACAAGTAGAGTCTTCTATACAGTTATGCGTACAGTCTGCAACTGTGCATTTAATTTTTTGATGTCCTTCGTTTTTACTCATTATTTTCACCTCATATATATTGTTTGTAATATGTATGAAATTATACAAAATGGATTTGCGTGACAGGCAAAAATATTTTTTTGTTTAATACAAATATATTTAGAGGTGCATTGTATGTTACAGTTTTTATCTAATATATTATCTTATGTGTTTTTGCTTTTTGGATATATTTCTGAAGAAAAACTTTTTCCTGAAGCTTTAAGTAAAAGCGAAGAAGAATACTTGTTAAAGAAACATTTTATGGGAGAGAAGGAAGCAAGAAATAAACTAATAGAACACAATTTAAGATTGGTTGCACATATTGCTAAAAAATATGCAGTTACAACACAAGATAATGAAGAATATATATCTATAGGAACAATTGGATTAATTAAAGGAGTGGATAGTTTTAAAGAAGATAAGGGATTTAAGTTATCTACATATTGCAGCAGGTGTATAGAAAACGAAATACTTATGCATTTAAGGGGGTTAAAAAAGACGAGTGGGGATGTGTCAATAAATAGCGTTATTGGAACGGATAAAGATGGAAATGATATGGAGCTAATTGATGTAATAGAAGAAGAAAGTGTTGATCCCATAGATAACATATACAACAAGGTTATTACAGCAGATATGTTGAAATATATTAACACTAAGCTTAGCAGTAGAGATAGAGACATTATTAACATGAGATACGGACTAAATGGTGAAAACGAAAGGACACAACAAGAAATAGCAGACATGTTAAATATATCTAGATCCTATGTATCTAGAATTGAAACAAAAGTTAGTAAAAAACTAAATAAGTTTATAATAGAAGAAAAATAACAGATAGATGTTGAACTTTATTTTTCTTATGTGATATAATTTTTTAATTAAAAGAGATTATATGATGGGGTGAGGAAATGAGCCTAAGAGAAGAAATGGCAAGAAAAGAACAAGAGAAAAAAGAAAAAATAAAGAAATTCTTGTATTTTTTAATTGGTCTTGGAATAGTAATAAGCTTCTTTAAGTTAGTAGTGGGAATGGTAATAGCTATACCATTAATAATAGTTCTAGCAGCTATATCTGCAGCAAAAGATATAAAGCATGAAGCACAAGATTTTGCCGGAATAATAATAAATGAATTATCTCCAAAGATAGTAAAAGTAGTACTACCAGAAGCTGAAAGATTTCCTGAAGAAGGAATTGCAAAAGAAGAATATCTATTGGCTGAGTTTGTAGATTCTTGCGATGAATTTAAGTCTAGAGATAAGATGTTAGTGCCTCTAATGGTTAATGGCGAAAAGGTAAATGAAATAGAACTTTATGATGTAACTCATGAAATTACTGAAGGTGCAAATGATCCGTTCTATGGAATATATGGAAGAACAACTCTAACTAAGGATATAAGAAGCAAAATAAAGGTGAGCACAGAAGGTAAGTATGCTTTTGGAAACGTTTTCAAACATGAGATGGAAAATAGATACTTCGAAAATGTTTTTGATGTTATGGCTATGAATAAAAATTTAGTTGGAAAAATACTAACAGATGATGTAATGAATTTTATGGTAGAAATATATAAGAAGTATAATTACATTGTAGAAGTAAGTATATTAAAGAATAAACTAAATGTGAGAGTTATTGGTAAATCTAAAATAGTTCAAACTTTTAATGGCAGTGACATAGATAGAATAGTAGTAGATAATCATTATAATATAATGAAAGAATTAGTAGAATTAGTTCATATGCTATATGCAAATGTAGATAAACTAGAAGTTAAATAATAACTAAAACTATGAAAAATAAAGTAAAACATATTATATATGTTTTACTTTATTTTCTTATGTGATATAATCACATAAATGCTTCTATAGCTCAGTAGGTAGAGCGCATCCATGGTAAGGATGAGGTCACCAGTTCAATTCTGGTTAGAAGCTCCAGTAGAGGTGAAAATATGAAGCAAAATTTTGGGGAATTATATAGAAAATTATATGATGAAAATAAAGCAGAATTAGAACAACTAAGATTAAAAAGTAAAGAAGAAACTAAAAAGATAATAGGATATGTTTTAGGTTTCTTTGCGTTATTTATAATATTAGGCATTACAGGTATTGGAGTTTTCCTTATACCAGTAATATTTATATTTGCAATAATAGCAATGATAAAAGGTGCGAGCGCAAGTAAAATAAAAGAGTCACCAACATATAAGTATAGAACTTTATTTAAGGAAAAAATAATGGTACCGTTAATAACTAATGTTTTTGAAGGTGCTACATACAATCCTGATGCAGGATGGACTCCAGCACAATATAAAGAAGCGGGATATAGAGATTGGATAGATAGATATAGTTCAGAAGATTTAATAATTGCACCAATGAAATTAAAAGATGATGTGGAAACAAAAATGGAATTTTGTGAAGTTCATACAGAACGTGAAAGCAGAGATAGTGATGGAGACACTTCATACACAACTATATTCTATGGCTTGGCATCTAAGATGAAGATAGATAAAAATATAGGAACAGAAGTATATATTAAGAGAAACTGGTCTGCAGGTAAATCTAAAGTAAAATTAGATTCACCAGAATTTGAAAAGAAGTTTGATGTTGAAGCAGAAGATCAAATAATGGCAGTTAGACTGTTGACGGCAGATGTAATGGCAGAAATGGTAGACATGTATGAAAAATATAAATATTCATTTGAAATACATGTAATTCGTGATACAATATATATGAGAGTTTATACAGGAGAAGTGTTTGAACCAAATATATTTAAGGATTCTATGGAATATCAAACACTTGAAAAATATTATAATGTTATTGAAGCGATGATGAGCCTTTCAAGACATATATATAAGGTAATAGATGAAATAATAGTATAAGGAGAAGCAATATGAATAAATATAAAAGAGGAGAAACAAATCCGGCAGCAATAATAATAGCAGTTGTAGCAATTTTTATGGTGCTACCACCACTTACAATGCTAACACAAGTATTTGATATTAAATTAACAGGAACACATGTGATGTTAATAGTTGTTGCAGCGGTTGTTATATGGATAATAGCAATGTACAACTCACTAGTTAATTCTAGACAAAAAGTAAAACAAGCAAGTAGCGGAATAGATGTATATCTAAAACAACGTTTCGATTTAATACCAAATATAGTTGAAACAGTTAAGGGTTATGCAAAACATGAAGCAACAGTTCTAGAACAAATAACAATGCTTAGAACAGAATACGATAATAGAGAACAAGGCAATATGAAACAAAATCAAGAATTAAATGAGAGATTTACAAATCTTTTAGGACTTGTTGAAGCTTATCCAGAACTTAAAGCAAATGAATCGTTCTTAAATCTACAAAAGTTATTAACAAAAGTAGAAAGCCAACTTCAAGCGGCAAGAAGAATATATAATATAGAAGTAACTGAGTATAATACAAAGAGACTTAAATTCCCAAATAATATAATAGCAAGTATATTTGGATTTGGTGAAGAAACTTTATTTGAAGCCACAGAAGTTGAAAGACAAGTTGTTAAAAC
This sequence comes from Clostridia bacterium, assembly GCA_045659265.1. GTDB lineage: Bacteria > Bacillota > Clostridia > TANB77 > CAG-465 > UMGS1649. Next base: position 7,581 of record JAZOWO010000004.1, read on the forward strand.
AAATTTTAATAATTAATAAAAATAGCAACCACAAGGTATATATTCCTTGTGGTTTTGTTATAGGAGATTACAAATTATTAATTATTAAACAGGTATATAAAGTGCTTTTTGTTTAGCCTTTATATACTGTAGTATATGAATAAAATTCGTTTTTGTGTATTTGTTGGAATAAAAAATAAATATTGTCATATATATTTACTAAATAGGAGGTATAACATGGCTATTAAAACAAATAAGGAGCTTTTGAAATTAGATAAAATCGTTGCTAGAAATACACAAATATTATGGTTAGAACAGGATATATTAGTGCCAGATTCTAAACCGGATGTTATGAAAATTGTACAAGTGGAGGCGGTGCCATATATTGCTAATACTGATGTATATGATGGTGGAATACGAGTAAGTGGAGAGATTACGTATTATATTATATACAGAAGCATGGATGAGGATAAGACAAGAGGGATAACTGCCACATATCCTTTTACACAAAGCATTAATGTGCCTGAAGTAAAGAAAAATATGATAGAAAGCGTAAAAGCAGCTGTAAGAAATATTGTATATTCTTTACCTAATGAAAGAAAAATAGGAATTAAGATAGAAATGGTATATAAATATACTGTAAAAGAAAATATGGATGTAAGTGTAATAACAGGTATGGAAGGTGAGGAAGATATTGAATCTAAAAAAGTAAGTGATACTTTTTATAATGTTATAGATGCTAAGGATGAAATAATTGATACAACTGAAGATATTATAATGTCAGATTCAACACCTAAAATAGGTGAAATATTAAGAGTTGGAGCAGGTATTACAAATACAGATTATAAGGTAAGTTACAACAAAATTTTAGTAAAAGGAGATATAAGTTTAGAAATAATGTATGTAGAACAGGATACAAAAAATGTATTTACATATACTACCGAAGTGCCTTTTGCTGGAATGATAGAATTTGAAAATATTAAAGAAGAATATAAGTGGGATATAAAGTATGCTTTAAGAAATCTTGAATTAACTCTAAATGAAAATAATATATTAAATGCTAAAGCTGAGATAAATGTAAATGTTGTCCTTTACGAAGAAAAAGAAATAACATATATTAAAGATTTTTACAGTACAAAAAACAATCTTAAATACGATGCAAAAGATGTTGTTATTGTAAAAAACAAAGATATTGTTAATAAAACAATTACTCTCAAAGAAAATGTTGGAACAACGGATATAAAGAATAAAGTAACAACAACGACAATTTCAACGGAACAATTAAATACTAAAGTTGTTGGAGAAAATTTATATGTGGATGGAGTAGTAAAAGTAGGAGTTACTTTTGTAAATCAAGAGACAGGAATACTAGAAAATAAAACTTATGATTTGTTAACGGATACAACGGTGCCACTTGGCAAGGATGTAAAAGAAGAAAATGTCGAAGTTACTATTAAGGTAATTAGTAAAGCGGTAAGTAATGTAAACGGAAATGTAGAAGCTAATGTAAATTTAGAATTTATTGTAGCTGTAGAAAATATAGATAAAGTTGTTTTAATAGAAGAAATAACAGATGAAGATGTTAATGAAGACAATCTAAATAGTATGTATGTGTATATAATAAAAAAAGGGGATACCCTTTGGGATATAGCAAAAAAATATAAAACAACGGTAGATAAAATAGCAAATATTAATAATATAACAGATGAAAATAAATTAGATATAGGGCAAAAAATATTAATAGTAAGATAAATATGAGAGTAAAATATTATTTGAAATTATTTGGGCAAACGTACATAAGAAGGTCGTTTGCTTTCTTTTTAATTATATTAATATTAGCGTTAATAATGGGTATAGTAATGCTAAAGAGGATAACTCCTAGTATAAAGGTGGCCTGTGAAAGTAGAGCTAAAAGTGTGGCGCTAGGGATTACTAATGAAACGGTAAAGGAAATATTAAAAGAAGCTGAACATGAATCGCTTGTAAATTTAACATATAATACAGAAGGGAAGATAGTTGGTATAAATGCAGATATAGTAGAAATGAATAGATTATCTTCAGAAATTGCATCTGCTATACAAGACAAACTTACCAATTTAGACGATATAACTATAAAGATTCCTGTGGCTAAACTTTTAGGACTAAATATATTTTCGGGATATGGTCCTAAAATTAAAATAAAGTTAGTACCTTATGGAAATACTTTGGCAGAGTTTAATACAGAGTTTGTATCAGAGGGGATAAACCAAACAAGGCATACCATATATATAGATATAGCTAGTACAGTAAATGTAATAATACCATTTAATGTAGGAGCGGTAACAAGTGTTACAAGAGTCACTGTAGCAGAAACAGTAATAGTTGGAGACATACCGCAAACATATTATAATATAGAGGGAATAAAAGATGCAGCTGAGACGGGTATTTTAGATTCAATGTAATGGACTAAACAGGAGGGTTAGAAAGAAGAAATGTAAAAAAATACAACCAGCTAATCTGGTTGTATTTTCAATTAATTTGTTTTCAGTTAAATTAATATTTAATTATTTTTTATTTAGTCTTTTTAGCTGTTGCTTTAGTCGTAGTTTTAGTAGCAGCTTTTTTAGTTGTTGTAGTTTTAGCAACTTTAGCTGTTTTGTTAACGGGCTTTGTTTTATTATTTTTTACAATAACTAAAACAATAACTACCACTATAAGTCCACCTATTACACAAGCTATTATTACTGGAATAGGATTTTCTTTAGCAACAGGATCTGCTACTGGTGTTTTTGGAGTTTCGATTGGTTTTACAACTGAAGTACCATATGCACTTAATTCAGTAGTGTGAAGTTTGAAACTTTGTATACCTTTTTTGCCTGAAGCATAATCAAAAGTTTTTACTTCAATTCCGTATTCATCAAAGTTGTATCTAGAGAAATCTTTATTCATATCTTCTAGAAAACTTTTTTGTAATAAGTTCATTTGACCAACTGCGTAGAAAACAGATTCAAAAGCAACTTTGTCTACTTTTATTTGTGTCTCATTAGTTTTATCGCCAGTATATGTATAAGATAATATGTTGTTATTTAATGCAAAAGAAGTAACGTAAGTTGTAGTTGCTTCTCCGTTAGTTACAACATATTTGAAATCTATACTATCTGCATCATATGTAAAAGACATCTTAGCATTAGCTGTATCCATTGATTTATAATGTCCATCATCTTCTAAGTAATATGCAAATGTTTCCAATGGTAAATTTAAAGTGTCTGCATAAACAAAGTTAAATGATAAGAATACTACCATAAAAATAGCGATTATGTTCATATAAAATGATTTTTTCATAATATAGCCTCCTTAATTATATCTTAAATTATATTATATACATTTTTTTTTTGCAACATAAAAAGCACGAATAAATCGTGCTTTTTATATTAACTGTAACCTATAAAAGATTAATATGTTTTAAGCTTCAATTAATCTTTGTAAGAAAATCTTTGCATAATCCATATCTATTATATTAGTGTTTTCAGATAGAAGAGCATTTTCTAAATTTGTACCATCGAATTGGAATTCGCCTCTAGAGTTTCTTCCTGCCCAATGATCATATATTCTGCCGTCTAGGTTTTTATCAAACATAGAACAAAGTTTTACTCTTATTTCTTTAGAATCTGGTTCGATTCCAATTAGATAAATCATATAAACTGATTTGTCTTGAGACAAGAATTTAAGTAATTTATCTATATTATATCCTTTAGGATTGCTGCTCTTAGATAATATTTTTGTTTTAATATCTATTTCTATATTATATTTTTTGAAGTTTTTCTTGTAATCTCCAAGTTTATGATCGCTAAAAACGTCGTCAGATAATGGTTTGCTGTTTACAAGACAGTTAATAATATTTTGCTTGACTTCGTTATCTTCGCAAACAATAAGATATTCAATTATACGACCGCGTAGATTAACATTGTCTATTTTAGATGCAATAGTTATATATTCTTTCATCTCATAAGCTTTATTGTTCAACTCGTTTTTTAATGTAATGTAATCTTCTGAATTAACAAAATTAACAGCTCTTTTTATGGAGTCTAATATTACTTTTTTGTTGGCATCGTTTACAACAAATTCATGACTGTAACCAGAAATGTTAGAAGTAACATCAACAAGTCTAGCGAGATTTGTATTAAATCCAATTTGTTTATGTATATTAAAAAGTGTTTCAAAGTTTTCTGAACCATTTGCTATGCCATCGATGTTAGTAGAAATATCACAAAAATTAATACTCCCTACAATATTAGTGTTGGTTAATCCGTGAGAAGAGTGACTGACTTTTTTTATACAAGTACTATTTGCTAGAACAATTTTATGACCGGTAGGTGATACGACTATAACAAAAATAGGAATGCTGTCATATGCTTTAATTTTACGCAACGCAAGAATTGTATTAGATACTGTTTCTGTTTTAGAGTATGATACACGTACTGCAAAAGAATCGCAATAAAGTATTTTTCTATCAATATTTAATGAGAATGTATCTATTAATTTGTTTGTAAAAACAACTTTATCTGTTATAGATTGATTGCTACTTACAAAATTAACTAACTCTTGTATTTTCGTCTGATTATACATTAATTATCACCTTTTTTCTTTGCGTTTTGAAGAGAACTTGTATTTCTTTCCCAAAACACACCGTCGGTATATCCTTGGATAGACATATCTAAATCAGCCATTTCTAAACGTTTTTCTGCCCATACACAATATTGAGGATTTTGTTCTATTCCTATATAATGTCTGCCTAGTTTTTTAGCTGTAACAGAAGTTGAACCAGAACCTAAGAACGGATCTAGTATCACATCACCTTTATTTGTACTAGCTAAGATAAGTTTGGCAAGTAATTTTTCTGGTTTTTGTGTTGGATGAGCTGTGTTTTCTGGCATAGACCAGTAAGGAATAGAAATATCATCCCAAAAATTAGAAGGGCAAGTATCTCTAAATTTTCCTTCTGCAGTTTCTTCCCAATCTTTTGGTTTGCCATCTTGTTTGTAAGGTGCAATAACTTTTCTTCTAATTTTTACATCATCTACATTGAATGTGTAATTTGCTTTAGAAACAGTAGCAAACCAAATATCTTCCATACCGTTTTTCCAGTTTGCTTTTGCGCCTCTACCTTTTTCACGTTGCCATGTTATACGATTTTGCACATAGAAATGTTTTTTAAGAACTCTTTCAATAGCCCCACTAGATTTCCAATCGCAACATACATATATTGAAGCATTGTCTTTAAGAGTAGGAATCAATGCAGTAATCCAACTATCTATGTAATTTTCATAGTTGTCATCAGACATGCTCTTAAATTCGTTACCGTGAAATTCTTTATCTAGATTGTATGGTGGATCTACAAGTAATAGATCTATACTTTTTTCTGGTAATTTAGTTAATACATCAAATGTATCTCCTAAAATTGTTTTATCTATAACATTTTCAATTGTAGTTTTGTTATGCAAAGAAATACATCTATCTAAAAACTCTTTGCCTTGTTCTACAGTTATATCTATTGTTTTGTTTTTTTCAGATTTTGCCATTGTTATAACTCCTTAATATGTCTTAAATTATATCATATACGACATTTTTTGCAAGAAAATGCGCAACAAAAAAAGCACGAATAAATCGTGCTTTTTGTATAATCCATAATTTGATATTATCTCTTTGAGAATTGAGGTGCTTTTCTTGCTTTTTTAAGACCGTATTTTCTTCTTTCTTTAACTCTTGAATCTCTAGTGATAAGACCGCTTCTTTTTAAAGCTGTTCTTGTATCTAGATCGATAGTAGCTAAAGCTTTAGAAATACCGTGTGCTACTGCACTAGCTTGAGCTGAGAATCCGCCACCTTTAACTGTAGCTATAACATCATATTTTTCCATCATGTTTGCAACTGCAAATGGTCTGTTAACAACTGCTTTTAAAGTTTCTAGTGAATAAAATTCAGCTATATCTTTTTTGTTGATTGTTATTTTACCTGTACCTGGAGTAAGTCTTACTCTAGCTACTGCAGATTTTCTTTTACCTGTTGCGTAAATGAATTTTTTTTCTGTTTTTGGCATTGTTCTATCCTCCTAATTAAAAATTCCAGATTTCTGGTTTTTGAGCTTGTTGTTCGTGTTCTGCACCCTTGTATACTCTTAATTTAGTAAGCATTGCTCTTCCTAAAGAGTTCTTAGGTAACATACCTTTAACAGCTATTGTAACGGCTCTATCAGAACGATTTGCCATCATATCCTTAGCTTTAACTTCTTTTAGACCACCAATGTAGCCAGAGAAGCTAGTGTAAGTTTTGTTATTTAATTTGTTTCCTGTTAATACAACTTTATCTGTATTAAGTATTATTACATGATCTCCACAATCCATGTGTGTAGAGTATGTAGGTTTGTGTTTACCTTTTAATAATCTTGCTGCTTCTGTTGCAACTCTACCTAAAGATTTGCCTTCAGCATCAATTATGTACCATTTTCTTTCAATTTCACTTGCTTTAACGCTATGTGTTTTATTGTTCATGGGATAATTCCTCCTAATTAATTTAATATAAAATCTCGTATATATACATTAACTGCAAATTACCGGGAACAGTAATGCATACATAACATTGCTCATATATTTTACAACAGGAATAAAATAAAGTCAATACAAAAATTAAAAAATAGTTAAAAAATAATATAAAAACGGTATTAAGTGCAACATAATATAGGAATAAAATTGTTAAAAATTATATCTAATATTTGTTGTATAAAAAAATGTTATATGATAGTATATACATAGATGAATTAGAGACAAAGGAGAAATATCATGGAAGAGCTAGAGTTTGATGATTTAATAGACAAAGAATATGCGCCGAAAGTAAATTTACCAAAGTCTGAAATAGATGGGTGGATATCTAAACTTTCAATGCATTCAAATGATCCGGAAATGTTAACTAAAATATATACATCAATCCTTATGGACGATAATGTTATGTTTATTTTAACAAGAATAAGCCAAAACCCAATATTTAGACAACATTTTCCAGAGTTTTATGAAAAAAATAAATATGGTGAAAGTGTAATTAACTGTCAACAAAATACAATTTATCATAGATATGGTGTGTTTAAACATACATTATGTACAATCGAAAGTGTTGGTAAAGACAGTCTTAAGTTTAATGCACAAGAATTAAAAATATTAAAATGGACAATGTTTTTACATGACATAGGAAAACCAATGGCGAAAATGATAAATGGATCTGGCAGTGATTCTTTTGCGGGACATGATGATATATCTCATGATATAGCAATAGATATATTAGATAGATTTTCGTTTACAGATGAAGAGAAAAATGTAATTCTAACTTTGATAAAATATCATGATAAATACTTAAATGAGGGAGATTTAACATATGATAATATGAGCTTCCTAGCTAAAGAATTAGATGATAAAAGAGATTTGTTTTATCTTTTAATTGAAGTGAAAGTTGCAGATAATAAAGCTAAGAGCTTAGATGTATACAATAGATTTATAAATGTGCAAAACAAATATTTTGAGTTCGCAAATGAATATTTTGGTAATGCAGAGGAAAACAAAATGTTTGGTTCAATATTACCAAATGCGAAATTCGTTGTAGATTTAGATGATGATGACGATGATGAAGAAGAAACTGCTACTAAACGTGAGGGACCAGCAAGTGTGTATGAAGATGGTGGTAGTGATGTGGATATAACTGAAAAGATTATAGTAGGACTTTGCAGAGATGTTACATCAGGTAAGCGTCTAAAATGTTATTATCAACCTATAATAGATCTTAAGAACAAAGTTGTAGAAGGTTATGAAGTATATTATAAAATAATAACAGATGAAAATTTTTCATACGATCAAATTATTAAAAAAGCTAAAGAATTTGAAAGATATGATAAATTGCAACAAATGTTATTTGTAAATTCTTTAGAAAGATTTAACGAGCTAAACCCATCAGCAAATTTAACAGAATATATAAACATAGATGCAAGAAGTTATAAAAACTATGTAAATAAATCTAGAATATTTGATTCTATAGCTGGAAAAAAGGTAGTTGTAGATTTTAATAATTTCGAATTAATCAATACAAATGATTTAAGAGAAATGGTTGCGGAAATACAAAAAGTTAAAGCTAAGGCTTGTATAGATAACTTCGAATCAAGTAACAAAACGGTTAGGGATATAGATAAAATAGAACCTAAGGTTGTTAAATATAAAATTGTAGATACTGATGAAAATACAATAAAACAAATTAAAGAACTTGTGTCGTATTGTACAGCAAGATTAATAAGACTGGTTGTTTTCGGTGTGGATTCTGCGGATAAACTAAACGCGTTAATCGGCATAGGAGTAAGATATGTTGAAGGAAAATACTTTGGCAGACCAACAGATGGTTTAGATATGACAAAAGCAAAAATTGAAGAATTGCTAGCACAAGCTGGTGAAGAAATAATTTGTTAAAATAAACAAATTCAAAAAACAAAAATAAAAACTTCTAAAATAACACATACTATTTGTATGATATATTTTGGAAGTTTTTTTGCTGGAATAATTAACGGTTTGTTTGCTAGTGGTGCTGGACAAATTTTAGTATTTATGTTGATTTTTGTCCTTAAACAGGACACATACAAATCTAGAAAATTGAGTGTGTTTGTTATAGGAATAGTAAGCTTATTAACGCTATTAAGATACACAAAAACAGTAAATGTGCATATCAAAGAGGTGTTTATAGTAATAATAACTGGCGTTATTTTTGGAACATTAGGAACCAAAATCATAAAGAAGATAAATCCAAATGTTCTAAATATATTTTCTGGCACATTAATAGTAGGATTATCACTATATAAACTTTTAAGAGGTGGATAATGTTAATAATAATAATATCTAGTATTTCAAGCGTGTTAGCTGGTATGGGGATAGGCGGCGGAGCAATATTTATACTCCTGTCTAATATATTTTTAGATATAGGACAAAAAGAAGCACAATTATTAAATTTAATTGCATTTTTGGCTGTGAGTTTAGGTGCTACTATTTCAAATATTAAGAATAAAGAAATAGATATGAAATTAGTTAAAAAAGTGTTGCCCACAATGCTTGTGGGAAGTTTAATTGGAACGTATCTTTTTAATAAAGTAGACGAAAATAAGTTGAACAAATATTTTATATATTTTTTGTTACTAATTGGAATTTATGAAATAATTTCAAGTGTAAAAAATATGAAAAAAGCAAAGAATAATACTAAATAAGAAAGGAGTAAAAATATGGAGTGTATAAAGGGTATGATAGCGGGCCTTGTTATAGGAATGGTTGCTGGAGCTTTTGTTGGAGCATGCAATAGTAATGTTCTTTGCGATTGTTTGAAAGAAGGAAAAAGAGAAATAAAAAGATTTAAAAGAAAATATATGTAACAAAAAATAAATGTTTACAATACACCTTTTATGTAATAAAATTTAATACATAAGAGGTGTGTTTTATGCAAAAGAAGAGAGGAATAAGTTTAATCGTATTAAGTATAACTATACTTGTAATGGCAATTCTTGCAGCTACAGCAATAATTGCATTAGAAGATAGTGGAATTATAAAACGTGCTAAAAGCACAACAACACAACAGAATTATGTTGATGAGTATACGAGGTTACAAGTAATAAAAAACGGAATTCTTACAGATAATTTAGGAATAATAACGGTTGAAGAATATATAGCTGAATTAAGAAGTAAAAATATGCTAGAGGCAGGTCAAACGACTAATGCAGATGGTAGCATAACAGTAACAACAAAGAGTGGCTTTGAAGTTGTTCTTAAAGCAAATGGTATTAGTGATTTGAGTGTAACGATAGATGGGTATACACAAGCTAATAACAATAATTCTGGAAATGTGGGAAATAATAGCGGAGATAATAATCAAACACCATCAACTCCTACTGTACCAGATCCAATAGTTATTACGTCTGCGAATTATCCTAATTTAGGCAAAATGGAAGATTATACAGGATATAGCTGGCTAGAATATTGGGGTAAAGAATTGTATTGCAATGCGGCTGCTCAATACAAGGTCGTTGTTAGTTCGGATACGATGATATATTATGATGCGGCTAATGATATAGGAGATTCTTTTTATGTAGATAATTTTACGCAAATTGAGGGGCAAGGAATATTCTTATCTGGTATGGAGGATCCTACTACATATCAAGGTGTAGAAGTGATATTAGATAATAAAACAAATGGCGTTCTTGGAATTGGTTGGTGCTCATATAGAGGTGGCATGTTTAAGATATCTATATATCCACTTGATGAAAATGGAAATTATTTAACAGATTATGATTATGATATAGAAACAACTGAGCGGTAATTAAATATAAGAATAAAGGCTCAATTTTAACGAGTCTTTACTTTTTGCATATAATGTTAAAATTCTATTGAAAAATGTTTAATAAATATAATATAATTAGTTTGTAAATTCGGAGGATGTATATGGCAATTGCAAGTTTAATATTTGGAATAATATCTATAGCGTTTTGTTGGATGCCTGTAATTGGTTTAATAGTAGCGGGTGTATGTGTTGTAGTAACAGCATTAATGAAACGAAAAAAAGAATATGGTAAAAATAAAATGATGATCAAGTCTATAGCTTTAATTGTAGCCATTACAGGTCTTGTGGTTTCTATATTTGTAACAGGAGTTAATGTTACAGAAAGCGCTATTATTAAAAAGACTAACGAAGGTGCATTAAATGATGTTAAAGCAAGTGTTAGTGCTATGACGTTAGCGCAAGCACAGCAAACAGCAGATTATGCGTGGAATGAAGCGAGAATGAAGGGCTTAAGAAACGAAAGAATGACACAATATATATTTAATGCAATAAGCAATTCAGGCTTAGAAGCAGATGCATATATTTTAGAAATATCTAAAACTGGAGTTATAGTAAAAGTGAGATAATAAAAAGACATTTTGAGATGTAATGTTCGTCTTAAAATGTCTTCTTTTTTATTAATATAAGGTTACTTTTTGTAAAAATTGCTTGCTATTATGACCAATATATAGTAAAATATATGTGTTAAAAGATTACATAAAATAAGAATGGAGGGTTTTTATGGTATACAATAAAGTTTTTAAAGTATGCGCAATAATTTCGATAATAGCATTATTAGCAACTACAGCGGTTTTTGCGACTACAGAAATAGAAGCAAAAGACAACGAAATCGTAGGTGGAGTTATGACTGTACTTAAAAATGTTCAAACTTATTCATGGCCAGTAGCAGTACTTGTATTAGTATATGGTATGTATCAATACTATGTTGTTGGATCAGAAGCTTTCGAGCAAAAAGTAAGTGGACAAAAACTAATAGTTGGACTTTCTGTGTTTATGACAATAATTCAATGTCTACCATTAGTATATGCAATAATTACAATATCACAATAATTGACAAAGGAATAAACTAGGGTATAGATAAAAACAAAAGAAATTTTAATAACAAGGGTGGTAACTAAATGAAAGTATTATTTGGATTAAATAATGATGATACGGTAAAATCCATAGTAAAATATTACGAGGAAACATATAAGGAAAAGGTAGAGTACAAAAATGTGTACTACTTTAAGCAAGCAGTACAAGAATTAACAGGCGGAAATTATGATAGAGTGGTATTACTAGAAAATCTAGAAAAATATCCAACAAATAATCAAGCTCAAATAGATGACTTTATCTTCCATAATATAGATGCAATGACAGATGAGTTTGATGCGAAAAAAATAGTTTTTATAGCATCAGACAGAAGAGAACTTGGAGACGAGTTCTTAGCCAAACTATTTAACATAGGTGTATATACAGTATTAACTGGTAGAGATAGAACAAAGAGCAAAACAGCTCAAGCTATTAATGCGCCAAAGATGAAAAAAGATGTAAAACAGTATTATGAAAATAGTGCAAGCAAAAATGTATATAGCAAGATTGAAGTTTCAGAAATGGAAATTCAAAGAATAATAAGCTATTATCAAAATCAAAAAGGTGATACATCTAAATATGTTGAAATTTTCGATAAAATAGGAGCTCAATATACAAATGAGCAATTAAGAATAATAGTAGGATTTTTACCAGCATCGGTTAAAGACTTCTTAAAAGAAAATAGCGATAGATATAATCAAGTTTTAATTAATGTAGAAGTAACTCCTGCACCAACAACTCCAGTAAACAATACAGTTGAAGGTGTAAAAGAGGTTGTACATATAGAAAAACAACCAGAAATTATAGAAAAAATAGTTGTAAAACAACAAAACACACAAGCAGCTGTTGTAACTAAAGTTGTAGAAAAAGAAGTTGTTCGTAATGTATATGAAGTGCCTAAAGACTATAAAAAGGTTGTATGTGTTGTAGGTGCTCCAAAGGTTGGAACAACATTCTGTATAAATGCAATATCAAATGCATTATATAGAAAAGATGTTAAAGTAGGTATTGTAGATTTAACAAAGAAAAGAGATACATACACACTTTATACATATGACAACGAAGGTAAGAGAGCAATAGCGGCTGAAAGTATGAAATATGCATCAAATGGTCTTAATGAACCATTAATGTACGGCAAACTAAGTATATATACTGGTATGCCAGGTGAAGATAGAAGACAATATGATGCAGCAAAAATGTTAGAAACAGTATCTAACAATAACAGTATAGTATTATTAGATTGTGATTTCTCTACACCTGTAGATTATTACAGATTAGCTCAAGAAATATATATTGTACAAGACATGGACGTTCTAAATGTTAGTCTTCTTACAATATTCTTAAGAGAAATAAAAGCTAGAGGAATTCCAATGAACAAGGTAAGAGTAATAATAAACAAGCATGTTAAATGTGCGTTAACAGCAATGGATATCTTAAATGGTATAGCTGTATACTCAAGCCCAGACTTAAAGATGTTTGATGATTTATTTGTATCATCGGAAATGACATATTATACAATTCCGTTTGATCAAGAAAACTATGTAAAATATGTTGAAATGATGTACAAATATACAAATACATTCAAATCATTTACAGATGAATTTAAGGAAAGTATAGACTATATAGCAAATGCTATTTATCCACTAGGAGTGACTAAATCTTCAGGTGCAAGTAGCATAGTTAATAAATACAAAAAGAATGGTGGATTAAATTTATTTAAGAAGCCTAAAATAACAGAAGTAAAAACTACGTCTTCAGGATTCGAGAAGGTTGTAGAATAATAGGAGATTGATATGGTATTTATAATAATTTGTTTAATATTAATCATACTAGCGTTAGGAACATTAATATTCTTCCTAATTAGAAGAAATAATTATTACAAATTGGCGCTAGGAAACATGGCTGGTTTTGTTATAATGCAAAGAATGTTTGAACTTATGGCATCAGCTATACCAGCATCAAAGAAAATAGAAGAATTAAATAATATAATTCTAGAAGTTTTCAATAGCAAAAGCTCAACAATATCAATATTTGATGGAATAGAGTATCATATAAAAGCTACTAATGTTGAAGAAGTGTTTAGAGACAGTATTAAGAATTTAGCTGAAGAACAAAATTTCAAAGCTAACGCACAAAAAAACATATCTAAATATTTAGTTTCAGCAGGTGGAAGACTTTTAGGATATAAATCAGCAGTTGAAAGAAGCATTCGCTCAGCAATGTTTTCACCAATATATTATAACGGTATGTATTTAGGCTTCTGGTTATTAGAAGATAATGCGGAAAATGCTTATGATTCTATATCTAAAGAAGAATTAGCAAAACTAAAAGACCATATTGGTGTATTTATAGAAAACGTTCTAAGTCAAGAATCAATTGAGGGTGCATATAATACAGATAAACAAACTGGATTCTATAACAACCTTTACTTGTATTCAAATGTAAGACAAAGAACAACTACAGAAAACAATTCAGTTCTTACATTAATGCAACTTGCTAACCTAGGAGAAATAAACACAACATATGGAAGAGAAGTTGGTAATAGACTTCTAGAAAGAGCAGCTAATTTAATAAGAGATATATTTAGTAATGAACATATATTTATTAGATATAGCGGAAGCAAATTCTGTATTGTAAGTTTAGGAATGGGTGCAGAGTCTTTACATTCAACAGTAGAAAGATTCATAAGCAATGTAAAAATGGAAGAAGAAATTGCTAGAGGCGAAAAAGTTTCTTTAAACATAAATGTTGTAATGCATAATATACAACAACAAAGTAATATAGATAGAGAATTAGCAAAGATGTCTAATTATCTAGATGGAATGACAGATACAAATACAATAAAAATAATATAATAGATATTGTATAAGAAAGGAGGAATAAATATGGATCAACACACAGCCGTATTTAGTCCACAAAAAGAAGAGTCAAAAAGAGTAAGAGAGATAATGGAACAAGTGGTGGCGGCACTTAAAGATAAGGGCTATGAACCAGTAAGTCAAATTATCGGATACATATTATCAGGAGATCCAACATACATTACTTCTCACAACAATGCAAGAGCATTAATTTGCAAAGTTGAAAGAGATGAATTGTTAGAAGAAATGATAAATAGCTACTTAAATAACTAAGGTGACTTATGGGCAAAATATTAGCTATAGATTATGGCATGGCAAGAGTAGGTCTTGCAATAACTGATGCTTTAAAGATAACAGCTCAACCTATGGATACTCTAGAAACAAAGGGAGATGCAGATATCTTAATAAACAAAATAAAAGATATAATGTCATCTTCAAAACTAGATGAAGTAGTAATAGGATATCCAAAACATATGAATGGAGATTTATCTGAAACTGCTAAAAAAATAGATGAAGTAATCGTTAAAATTGAAGCATTAGGATTAAAAGTAGTAAAGTGGGATGAACGTTTAACAACAGTCATGGCCTACAATACTATGAAAGAAATGGGAATCAAACAAAAGGATAAAAAGGTTCACGCAGACAGACTTGCAGCTATGTACATATTACAAGACTACATGCGTAGTCAAAATTATTAGAATATTTTTGCTATTTTAGCAAATAATATTATAAAGAATTTGGAGGAATTAAAAATGGGAGAAAATTGCACACATGATTGTTGTTCTTGCACAGGATGCGGACATGATCACGAACATGATGTAGAAGAAATGGAAACAGGAATACTAACATTTGTTGATGATGAAGGAAACGATGTTAGATTCGAAATACTAGATGTAGTAACTTTAGATGAAAAAGAATACTTAGTAGTATTACCAGTTGATGAAACTGAAGGTGGCGTCTTAATTCTTGAAATAAAACAAGAAGACGGCGAAGAAGTTTATGACACAGTTATGGACGATGAAGAAGCTGAAAGAGTATTTGCTAAATTCCAAGAAGAATATGGCAATGACGAAGAAGATGCTGAATAATATACAATAAATATGAATTAAAGTAAGGGCGAAGGCCCTTATTTTTATGCCTGATTGACATAATACTATTCCTGTGATAAAATAGTAGCAGTAAAAAAATAAAAATCTTAGTTTAATTAAATTGGAGGATAAGATGGAAATTTTAAATGCAATGTTTAAGAATAAGAAATATGTTGTAAACAAGAAAGGACGGAAAGTAACAGATAAATATGATGTTATAGATCTTCACGAACATAGGAAGGTTATTGTAGCGGTTTGTAGAAACCATTGCGGTATTCCAATAAGAAGAAAAATCTACATATGGGATAAGGCGACAGAAAAGCCACTTGACTACGGCAATATCCAGTCATATACCAAGATGGATAATGGTATGTTCGTGCTTAAGGTAGACGGAGAGCTCGTTTTATATGATATGAATGGTGAGTATGTTCGTAGAGACATTACATACTATTTGAAATGTAATGGTACGGATTTGTACATCATAAAACTCGAAGATAAGTACTACTTTGCTACCACGGAATTTAACATTTTGGCTGGTCCTTTTCTTAGCGCAAAAGAATTTGACCATTATGGTTATGCTGTTGTTCAGAAGGACAACGAGTACTTCACACTTTTGACTAAAGGATTAAAAGAAGTTTTTGGTGTTATACAGTGTGAGGAATTAAGAGCACTTTCAAAAGACTTTTTCCTGGTAAGGAAAAATGGCAAGTATGGCGTTATAGACAAAGAAAAAAGAGAAATTATTCCTGCGCTTTATGATAGAATTCAGTGCAAGGGTAACAATCATTTTGAATTGTTATATAACAGAAAGCTTGGTCTTGCAGATATCAAGGGCAATATTATCTTTGAATGTCTTTATGATGAAATCATGGAAACACCGGATAAGTTTGTTGTAAAAGATTTCGCAAGAATAGAGAGTGGTAAAACGCTCGAAACTGAAAAATAATTTTAAGGAGGATTATATGAGAATTACACACGGCAAAACAGATTCTCCTAAACCTGTACATGGTCAGTTCTCTAATCGGACATGGCTTGTAAATCATTTGGGAGAAAGAATAACCCCTAAGTTCAAAATCATATGCGATTACCGTAAAGATGGTTTTGTTCTTTACAGGACAAGCGTAGGATATTTTCTTTGTCACAGCATGCAGAAGGATATCATATTTCAGAACAATTATCCTAACTCGGATGTAAATATTCACAAGGTAGATGAACATATGTATAAGCTTGTGCATAACACATTCGGTTGGGGTGTAACTCTTTATACTCAGTATGGCCAGGAGATAACGGCCAAATATACTTGTGTGCGCGAGCTAAAAAGTGGTCTTTGTGCAACCGAGTATAAAGGCAAATATGGGTTCATCGATGGTGACGCGAATGAAATTGTTCCTTTTAAGTATAAGCATGTTGAAGATTTCACAGACGATGGATATGCAATTGTAACCTACCCAGACGATATGAAAACCGTTATAGATACAAGGGGAAAAGAGCTCTTTGATCCGGTTGATGCGTATCGTATGGATTTCTTAACGCCCACTCTTCTTAAAGTAAACATGAGAAGAGGCAAGGTTGGAGTTATGGATCTTGAAGGTAATTTTATTGCAGATCCAATCTACGATGATCTTTGGATGCGTTCTGGACATATTCAAACGAAATATGGTCTGAAGTTTGGCCTTATTACCGTAACTGGTGAGGTTGAGTTTGAATGTATGTATTCTGAAATCATCGAAACACCGGATAAGTTTGTTGTTCAAGATTTCTGCAAAACAGAAATTAGAAAAACAAAAGAAGTAAACAAAAAGCCTAAGGAGGAAGACAAATGAAGGCAAACTATGGAAAAAAGAAAGGTGGAAGTACACCTAGACCGGTAGCTTCTACCATTCCCAGCAATGTTAAGCAGCAGAACCTTAAGATGAATACCAATCCTAAGAAAAATCAGATGCGGGTGACCAAAAGAGGTCGCACCTAACAATAACAACTAAATAAACACAAAGAGCAGAGTTAAAACTCTGCTCTTTTCATGTTTAAGTACTAGATTACTTAATTAAAATATAGTATAATATATATTATGTAAATTGAGGAGAAAATGATGGAAGAATTAAAAATTAAAGCATATAAAAATTTTGGATTATCTGAAAGAGTAATAAACTTAGCAAAAGAATGTGAAGAAGAAGTTAAGGATAAGTTTGAAGAAATAGAAGCTATTTCTCTATATAATACAACAAAAGTATTAAACGCATTTAAGAATGCTAGAATAAGCGATACACATTTTAAAGCAACAACAGGTTATGGTTATGACGATATAGGGCGTGAAGCTATAGAAAAAGTGTATGCAGATATATTTAATGCAGAAGATGCATTAGTTAGAATAAATTTTGTAAATGGAACACACTCATTAAGTACAGCACTTCAAGGTAATCTTATGCCAGGAGAGTTACTTGTAAGTGTTACAGGCGCACCTTATGATACTTTAGCAGAAACTGTAGGTATAGTAGAAAACAGCATGTCTTTAATGGCTATGGGTGTAAAATACAAACAAGTAGACCTTAAAGATGGATATATGGATATACCAGCTATAGAAGAAGTAGTAAGAAACAATAAAGTTAAAATGGTGTTTATAGGGCGTTCTAGAGGATATGCAACAAGACCATCTCAACCAATATCTAAAATCAAAGAAGCAATAGATGCTATTAAAAATATAGACAAAGATGTAATAGTAATGGTAGATAACTGCTATGGAGAATTTGTTGAAACACTTGAACCAACAGAAGTAGGAGCAGATTTAATTGCAGGTTCTTTAATTAAAAACTTAGGTGGTGGACTTTGCGAAACTGGTGGATATATAGTAGGAAGAAGAGATTTAGTAGAAAATGCAGCTAAAAGACTTACTGCACCAGGAATAGGTAAAGAATGTGGAGCAACTTTAGGTAAGAATAAAGAAATCCTTCAAGGGTTATTTATGGCACCACAAGCTGTAATGAATGCAGTTAAAACAGCTACATTATCTGGAGCAATATTAGAAAAGCTAGGATATGAAGTTAGTCCAACTCGTGAAGAAGCAAGAACAGATATCATTGAATCAGTAATATTTAACGATAGACAAAAATTAATATCTTTCATACAAGGAATACAAATGGCAAGTCCAGTAGATGGATTTGTATTACCAGAACCTTGGGCAATGCCAGGGTATGCTGATGAAGTAATAATGGCAGCAGGTACATTTGTAAGTGGAGCATCAATAGAGCTTTCTGCAGATGCACCAGTTAAAGCGCCATATGCAGTATTTATGCAAGGTGGACTTACTTATGAAAGTGCTAAACTTGGAATTCTAACTGCAATAGATAGAATGCTAAGAGGTGAATAATTTGAAAGTAGTAATAATAGGAGCAGGACCTGCTGGAATGATGGCAGGTATAAAAGCCGCAGAAAACGGTAATGAAGTATTAATATTAGAAAAAAATACTATACCAGGTAAAAAATTAAATATAACAGGTAAAGGCAGATGCAATATATCTTTTACAGGAGATATGGAATATTTCTTATCTAATGTAGTAACAAATCCAAAGTTTATGATGAGTAGTATCAATAATTTAGACAACTATTCGCTTGTGGATTATGTGAATTCTTTAGGTGTAAAAACTAAAGAAGAAAGAGGAAATAGAGTATTCTTAGCATCAGATGACGCATCCGAACTTACTGAAGCGTTAAAGAGAGAACTTAAGAGATTAAATGTTAAGCTTCAGTATTCAAGTGTAGTAAAGAGAATAAATATAGACAATAACAAAGTTACTGGAGTAACTCTTGAAGATGGAACAAAAATATTGGCAGACAAAGTTATCTTAGCGGTTGGTGGGAAGAGTTATCCATTAACAGGAAGCACAGGAGATGGATACACATTAGCAAGAGAAGTTGGACATACAATAACAGATATTAGACCAGCACTTGTACCATTTAGACTTAAAGAAACAGATATATGTAAAAGTCTTAAAGGTGTAAGTTTAAGAAATGTAGCACTTAAAGTAAACATAGACGGTAAAGAAGTAGACAACCGCTTTGGTGAAATGGTGTTTACAGATAAGGGAATCTCAGGCCCAATAGTTTTAAGTAGCAGTAGTAAGATAAATAAAATACAAGATTTAGATATATTAGCTAAAAAAAATAAAGTTAAGGTATGTATAGATCTTAAACCAGCGTTAGATAAAGAAGAACTATACAAGAGAATTACTAGAGATTTTGAGAAGTATTCTAATAAAGAATTTAAGAATAGTTTGTCAGACTTAACAATATCTAGTTTAGTTCCAGTTATAGTTAAAGCTAGTAAAATAGAAGAAACTAAGAAGGTAAACAGTATAACTAAGGAAGAAAAAGAAAGATTAGTAAATACATTTAAGAATCTAGAGTTTACATTTAGCTCTTTAGAAAGTGTAGCAGTAGGAATTGTAACAAGTGGTGGAGTAAATGTAAAAGAAATAAATCCTAAGACAATGGAATCTAAACTAGTAGAAGGATTATACTTTGCAGGTGAAGTGTTAGATGTAGATGCATATACTGGTGGATTTAACCTTCAAATAGCATTTTCAACTGGATATACAGCTGGAATAAATATATAATTAAAAAATAAGAAGAAAAAGTAAAATAAAACTAAAAGAAAGGAGAGAATATAGTGAAACTTGAACTTGTAGATAGAAGTAATGATAATGTAGTAACAGAAGAATTACTAATAAAAAAATCTAAGTTTATTGCTAAAGTATATTACATAGCTAATCAAGAACAAGCAGAAGAAATAATAGCTAAAGCTAGAGAAGAATACAAAGATGCAAGGCATGTTGTTTATGCATATACATTAAAATCTTCTGGTAGATTCACAGACGATAAAGAACCACAAGGTACAGCTGGTAAACCAATATATTCTCTTCTTGAAAAAGAAAATGTAATTAATACATTAATAATAGTAATAAGATATTTTGGTGGAATACTTTTAGGGGCGGGTCCTTTAACTAGAGCATATAGTACAGTAGCTAAAGAGGCGCTTGCTAAATGTGAAAAGAAAGAATATATAGAATACGATACTAAAACTTTAGAATGCGAATATAAAGAGGAAGAACAAACAACAAGAACATTAAAACAACAAGGTTGTATTATAGAAAATATAATTCGTACAGATAAAGTAACAATTGAATATTTAGAACCAAAAGGAATGTAAAAATAAGAGGTGTATTATGAAAAAGATAGTAATGTTATTAATAATATTTATACTTGTAGCTATAGTATTAATAGTTGGAATTAATGTAGTAAAACCAAAGATTGTATCTCATCATTTCCCATTTGGAACAGAGCAAAAAACATTTTATGCAACTATTAAAGAGATAAAAGAATATAATGGCATAACAACATTATTAGTAGAAGGCGTAGAATCAAATGATATAAATCATAGAGGTAAATTTACATTTACTATAAATGATACTAGAGTTCTTTGGAAAGGTGCAACTGTAAGCAGTTCATACTTAAAAAAAGATATGTTAATTACGATTGGTAAATATGATTATGTACAAGAAACATATCCAGCAAAATTAGTTAATGTAAAAAACATAATAATTATACAAGACGAATTGAAACAGTAAGAAGAATTAGATATAATTTACTTGTATGCAAGAGTTAGTAGGAAAAACACTCATTTATGGGAGTTGCGGGTTCAAGTCCCGTTTGCATATAGAAAGCGGAAGCTCTAATGCTTCCGCTTTTATTTTTATATTATTTAAGTTAATACCTATTGTATAATTCCACCACCAAGAACCTTGTTTTCATCATAGAATACAACAGCTTGTCCAGGTGTAACTGCTCTAGCTGGTTCATCAAATACTACTTTAATATCTCCGTTTTCTAGTGGTATTAATGTAGCACTTGCTTTAGGAGCAGAGTAACGTATTTTAACCGTAGCTTTAATTGGTTCTATTAATTTTTCTAATGCCATAAGATTAACATCAGAACAAATTAGACTATCTGTGAATAGTTCTTCTTTAGGACAAAGGATTACTTCGTGAGTTTTGTTATCTACTCTTTTTACGTAAAGAGGAGATTTTAACGAAAGACCTAAACCTCTTCTTTGACCAACTGTATAATGTATAATTCCTTTATGTTTGCCGTATTTGTTCCCTTTAGTATCTACAAATTCGCCAGGTATATTTTTGTAATTGTAGTTTGTAGTAATAAAGTTTGCGTAGTCATTATCTTCAACAAAACATATTTCTTGGCTATCTTTTTTATCTGCAGTAATAAATCCATTTTCTCTAGCAATATCACGAATTTCATCTTTCGTGTAATCTCCTAGAGGCATAAGTACATGACTTAATTCTTCTTGAGTCATGTTATATAACACATATGTTTGATCTTTGCTAGCAGTAACAGATTCCACAACAGAATATCTACCTGTATTTTCATCTTTAACAACTTTAGCGTAATGTCCTGTAGCTATATAATCTGCGCCATATAATTCTATAGATTTCTTTAACATTAAGTTAAACTTAAGATGTTTGTTACAAGCTATACATGGGTTTGGAGTTTTTCCTTCCATATATTCTTTAGCAAAGTAGTCTATAACTAGCTCCTTAAATTCTTTTGTTAAATCTAAAGTATAAAATGGTATATCTAATTTGTCTGCAACAGCTTTTGCATCAGCTACTGCAATAGATGAGCCACAAGCTTTATCTTCAGATTTTTTATCATAAAGTATCATCGTTACGCCAATTACATCGTAACCTGCTTGTTTTAGAAGTAGAGCGCAAACAGAACTATCTACGCCACCACTTAAACCAACGACAACTTTTTTCTTCTTAGTTTCATTCATTTCGTTTCACCAATATATATTTTAACATAAAGAGGCAATCTTTTCAAAGAAAATGGAGTAATATGTGTATATTTAAGATAATATATTCTATTCGACAAATAATTACAAAACTATATAAAATTTATGCTTGCAAATTGGTAAAAACTGGAGTATAATAACGACGTTGGTTGGCAAAAATTGGGAGGACGATAAAATGGAAGAAAAAATTAAAGTAATGATCGTAGACGATAACGTGGAATTCGTTAAGTTATTAACAATGTTTGTTGATTCGCAAAAAGACATGGAAGTTGTAGGAAGCTTAAACGACGGAAGTGCAGTAGTAACAAAAATAAAGGAGTGGAAACCTGATGTTTTGTTACTAGATATAATAATGCCTGAAAGGGATGGCTTAGCAGTACTTGAAGACTTGGATGAAAGTGCGCTAGAAAAAAGACCTAATATTGTAGTAATGTCTGCAATAGGTCAAGAAAAAATAACTAGTAAAGCAATGGCGCTTGGGGCTAGCTACTATGTTATTAAACCATTTGATTTAGATACATTAGTTGAAAGATTAAGAGAACTAACTGTACCTAGTATGGCCGTTTATGAAAATAAAGGACCAAAATATGTAACAACAAAGTCTGTGAGTATAAATACAGAACCTGTTGAAGTGAAGGTTACAAATTTAATTCATGATTTAGGAGTACCTGCGCATATTAAAGGATATCAATACCTAAGAGAAGCAATAATAATGGCAGTTGGTAATCAAGAAATAATAAATTCTGTAACAAAAATGATGTATCCGCTTTTAGCTAAAAGATATCAAACAACTCCTTCAAGAGTTGAAAGAGCAATTAGGCACGCAATAGAAGTAGCATGGAACAGAGGTGAAATTGCAGTACACGATAAGATATTTGGATATACTGTAAATTCAAATAAAGGTAAACCTACTAATAGTGAATTCATAGCACTAATTGCAGATAAAATTAGACTTGAACATTTAGAAAGAGTAGCAAGATAAAGACACAACAACACTTAGTAAATTAGGTGTTGTTTTTCTTGCTTTAATGTTTTCTTTGCTATATAATGAAGTAAATGGCGAGGTTAAAATGAAAGCAATAGTTAATTGGAAAGCAATATATGTAGATGAAAATGGTGAAGAAGGAATTGGAATACTATTACCAGGTTGTGTAATTAAAGGAGAACTAGTAGAAACTAAGGAAGAAATAACAGTGGGAACTGTGGATGTAGACATTAGTGATTTAGTAATTACAGCAACAACTGGGGAAACGTATAAATTATTAGATGCAAGTAGAGATTATCTTCAAGATCTTAAGAAATGTATAGAAATAGGACTAGAAGAAAGAGAAGAAGGTGCAAGATAATGACATACGATAACATTGAAAGAGATTTATACAAACAATTATCTACTAACGTGCGTAAACAATTAGAAAAAATAGAGCACTTAGATGTATATACAACAAGACATATACATAGCGTTCCGCAAATAGTAGGAAAGATATGTGAAAAGCTGGGATATACAGAAACTGAGATAAAATTTTATGTGGAATGTGCTTATCTCCATGATATAGGTAAGATATTTATACCTTCAGAGGTACTTCAAAAACCAGGTAAATTAACAGATGAAGAGTATAGTATAATGAAAACACATACTGTAAAAGGTGAGGAATTTTGTAATTCTGTACCAGCTTTAGAAAAGTATGCAGAAGCAGTAGGTAGCCATCATGAAAATGGAGATGGAAGTGGTTATCCAGATGGGATAACAGATGTACCACTTGAAGCAGAATTAATTAAAGTTGCAGATATATATGATGCTTTAATTAATAAAAGACAATATAAAGAAAAGATAGAATTGTCAGTTGCTTTAGATATATTAAAAGAAGCATTAATAGATAAAGGCATAGCAAATACAGATGTGTTTAAGGCGTTATTAGAAGTTATTCTAGAAGAAAAAGATTTAACAAAAGAAGAATATATACATATAGTTAGAATGAAAGAAAGTATTTAGTTGGAGGAAAGTATGAAGAAAGATGTTAAGAAAACAACTATAAAAAAAGAGAAGAAAAAAATAAAAATAAATGTTAAGAAACTTGTATTTATGGTACTTGCAATAATCATATGTGTACTAGGCTTAGTAATAATATTTAGAAATACAATATTTAAGGAAAAAGTATTAGGTGAAACATTTAAATTGGTAGACTTAAAAGAATACAGAGACAATGTAAAAGAACATAAAATAGAGAGAATAGCTATACTTTCAGACACAACAAATATAGATGTGGATGGAAAAAAAGATAAAGAAAAAATATTAGACTTTATGAAAACAATCGAAGGAACTACAATAAAATCTGAAGCAGAAACTTTAACATCTGCTGGATATTGTATAGTGCTATATTATAAAGATAATACTAGTACAATAATTAATGTTACACCAACTCATTTTAGTATGGATGGAGAAACAAATTACAAAAATGTAACTGCTAATTATGATGGTGTGGTAAAATTAATAAAAGAATTAAAATAAACTAAGGGCGGCAAGTAATATAGCCGCTCTTAACTTTTTCAGTACTACTTGAAAAATAGCAAATATAATGGTAAAATATACTAGCGAGGAGAGATAAAATGTTAGATAAATTAGAAGCTGTAGAAGCTAGATATGAAGAATTAAATAAATTAATATCTGATCCAGAAGTAATATCTGATCAAAATGCTTTCAAAAAATATATGAAAGAACAATCAGGACTTGTGGATGTTGTAGAAAAATATAGAGAATACAAGAAAGTTAAACAAAATATGGATGATGCAGAAGAAATGATGTCTGATCCAGAAATGAAAGAAATGGCAGAAATGGAATACTACGAATCTAAAGAAAAACTTCAAGGTTTAGAAGAAGAATTAAAAATATTACTTCTACCTAAAGATGTAAATGACGATAACAACGTTATCATAGAAATTCGTGGTGGAGCAGGTGGAGATGAAGCTGCGCTTTTTGCTCACACATTATACAGAATGTATTCAATGTATGCAGACTTAAATAGATGGCAAGTAGAAGTTTTAGATATAAATGAAACTGAACTTGGTGGTATTAAAGAAATTTCATTTGCTATTAAAGGTAAAGGTGCATATAGCAAACTTAAATTCGAAAGTGGTGTACATAGAGTACAACGTGTTCCTGAAACTGAAGCAAGTGGAAGAATACATACTTCAACAGTTACAGTAGCCGTACTTCCAGAAGTAGACGAAGTAGAAGTTGAAATAGTACAAAGTGACCTTAAGATAGATACATATAGAGCAAGTGGTGCTGGTGGACAACACGTAAATAAAACTGAATCTGCAGTAAGAATTACACACATACCAACAGGAATTATAGTAGCAAGCCAATCTGAAAGATCTCAAATACAAAACAGAGAATCTTGTATGAAGATGCTTAGAGCAAAACTTTATGAAGCAATGCAAGAAAAACAAAACCAAGAATTAGCTAATACTAGAAAACTACAAGTAGGTAGTGGTGCAAGAAGTGAAAAGATAAGAACATATAACTTCCCACAAGGAAGAGTAACTGACCATAGAATAAACTTTACTATGTATCAATTAGAAACATTTGTAAATGGAAATATGGATTCTATGATAGAAGCACTTCAAGCATTTGATAAAGCTGAAAGACTACAAGCAGGCGAATAATATAGAATAATAAAAGATAATAAGAAACAAAGAACGACGAGTATGCTCGCCGTTCTTTGTTTCTATTTATTTAAATCAGCTTCATTGATAGAATATGCAATTTCTTCTGATTTTATTTCAATGTTTTCGCGTTCGTTTATCATTATAGAAATTTCTACAGGCAAGTAATATTATGTTGAAACCAAATAACACCTGCCATAAACCACATTCCTACAAATATAGTGCAAATAATAACGCACATCAGTATTGTTAAAAACTTCTTAAATTTATCCATAACTTTAGCCTCCACATATTATTTTAATTCATCTATTTTAACAATTGAATTCCAATTAGAGTCGATTGTATTTATTAATTCTTCAGCAGATAAACCAATATTATTTGTAGGTGTATTTGTTAAGTAAGTAATGTTTTTTACAGGAATACGACCACCCTCTTCTATAGCAGATTGTAATGCTTCGAATTTAGTGCCATAGTGTATTTCAACTTTAAGATCTTTTACAATATTATCTTTTAGTATATATGTATAAACAACTTTTAAAGGATATTCTTTTCCATATCGTGTAATTACTATTTTATCTGATTCTTTAGTAATTGAATAAGCTACAGAGCCGCCAATTGTTTTTTCACTCTCTATTTTTAGAATATCTGGATGTGGTTTTTCTACCACTTTTATTAGCCCTTTAGCCCATAATGCTCCAGCGAAGAATAGAAGTATAGCCAAAATAATTAGCACTAAAACAAAAATAAGTGTAGTTGATAATTTATTTGATTTTAGATTCATATATTTTTTCCTCCTCATGATTATATATTATATCAAATAAATAAATTTGTAAAGCCTATAAAATGGAATAAATGTAAAAAAATGTTTGACTTTACTAAAATAAAATGGTAAAATTAACCACATGATAACATTTTATAATGCTATTAAATAATAGCGAAAGGAGAAATTTCTGATTATGAAATTTATTCGCGGTCCTAACGATTATGACAAAGTATAAGCTTAAACAAAATAATTATTTTAAGAAAGGAACTTATTATGAAAAAGAAAACTTGGATTTCACTTGTACTTGCGTTCGTTATTCTTACAACAATGTGCGTATATCCTGTTTCTGCAGCGGCGTTGAATAACGAAGAAACAAATCATACGGCTGTAAATGAAGAAGAGGGATGGAGCTATGTTGAATTTACAGTTCCAGAGAATTATTCTACAAGAACAGCATATACAGATACTGTTTGGCCTGTTTATGGACATTGGGATTATGGCGAAAATGATATGTACGCAGATGGCAATTATGTATCTATTGCGGCCAGAGGCGAAAATTCAGGTCTTACAGTAAGTATACAAATGAAAAAGAAGTTATCAGGAAGCGTGTATACTCCGGTGACATCTGTTGCAACATTGCAGTGTGACGGTGTAACACATATTGTATTTAATAGCTTTAAGGTGGAAAAAGGAGCAACATATAGATTTTTCTATAAAGTTAATGAATACAGTAATACAAGTCCAATGGTATTTTTATCTGCAAATTTTTGGAACGGCTAAAAAAAGCGGGGGCACTTACGTGCCTCCGCTTTTTTATTATTTAATTTCATCTATTCGTTCATTTCCAGTATGTCCAGCTTCAATAGATT
>JAZOWO010000005.1:0-13648 GCA_045659265.1 Clostridia bacterium
TTCAAACCACTAAGCGAATTATTATCTAAAAATATAATAAATAAAACTAAAAATGATTTTGATATAGATGAGAGGTAGAAAGAAATGGAAAATGAAAAAAAGAACTATTCTGAAACACTAAATCTTCCAAAAACTGAATTCCCAATGAGAGGGAATCTTCCAGAAAGAGAACCAGCTGTTTTAGAAAAACAAAACGAATTAAACGTATACAAAAAATTATTAGAAAAAAACAGAAATACAGGAAAAACATTTATGTTACACGATGGACCACCATACGCTAACGGTAACATACATTTAGGTCACGCCTTTAATAAGATACTAAAAGACATTATTATAAAATATAAAAATATGTCAGGATACTATGCACCATTTATCCCAGGATGGGATACACATGGTCTTCCAATCGAAAAGAAAGTAGAACAAGTACTTAAAATAAGCAAAGATATGGTTGGAGTTCCTGAGTTTAGAAGAAAATGTGAAGCTTATGCTTTAGAACAAGTTGCTCTTCAAGAAGGTGGATTCAAACGCCTTGGAGTATTAGCAGATTACGAAAACAAATATGTAACTCTAGCTCACGATTTTGAAGTAGAACAAATTAAAGTATTTGCAGAAATGTACAAAAAAGGATATATTTACAGAGACTTAAAACCAGTTTATTGGTGTGAAGACTGTAGAACAGCCCTAGCAGAAGCCGAAATTGAATATGAAGACGATACAGCAACAAGTATATTCGTTAAATTCAACGTTGTAGATGACAAAGGATTATTTACAGGTCTAGTAGATTTATCTACTCTATACTTTGTAATCTGGACTACAACACCTTGGACAATGCCTGGTAACCAAGCAGTAACATTAAATCCTGAATTTGATTACAGCATTGTTAAAGTAGGAAACGAACATTATGTTTTAGCAACTGAAATGGTTGAATCTGTTATGAAAGAAGCTGGAATTGAAGAATATACAGTGCTAAATAAAACATTTAAGGGTGCTGAACTAGAAAATATATGGTTAAAACATCCAATGTTAGATAAGAAATCTAGAGTAATTTTAGGTTCAGATAACGACCTATTAGTTACACTTGATGCTGGTACAGGACTTGTACATACAGCTCCAGGACATGGACATGAAGACTATCTTGCATGTAAACGTTATGGAGATATCGAAATCATATGCCCAGTAGATGAAAAAGGATATATGGCAGCTGAAGCTGGCGAACTTGAAGGCTTAAAATATACTGAAGCTAACAAGAGAGTAATTGAAGTTTTAGGTGAAACTGGTGCATTACTTGCATCTAAACAATTAACTCACCCATACCCACACTGTTGGAGATGTCACAAACCAGTTATATACAGAGCTACAACTCAATGGTTTGCATCTGTTAAAGAATTTAGAGATGAAGCATTAGAAGCTGCTAAAACAGTTAAGTGGTATCCAAAATGGGGAGAAGATAGAATGCTTAATATGCTTAAAGACAGAGGAGACTGGTGTATTTCTCGTCAAAGAGTATGGGGTGTTCCAATTCCAATATTCTATTGCGCAGACTGTGGTAAAGAATTAATAAACGAAGATACAATAGAATTATTAAATAAAATATTTAAAGAACAAGGCACAAATGCTTGGTATGAATTATCTCCTGAAGAATTATTTAAAGGCTATACTCATACTTGTGAATGCGGATGCAAAGAACTTGTTAAAGAAACAGACATTATGGATGTTTGGTTCGACTCTGGTTCAAGCCATTTTGCAGTATTAAACGACAAATTTGGTTTAACATGGCCAGCAGACCTTTACTTAGAAGGAAACGACCAATATAGAGGATGGTTCCAATCATCACTTCTTACATCAGTTGCAGTTAATGGAAAAGCTCCATACAGAGAAAACGTAACACACGGATTCTTAATTGATGAAGATAAGAGAAAAATGTCTAAGAGTCTTGGTAATGGTGTAGATCCACTTAAAGTTTGCAACGAATTTGGTGCAGATATATTAAGATTATGGACTGTATCATCAGACTACCATGCAGATGTTAAAGTATCTAACGATATCATAAAAGGTGTTGCAGAAGTATACAAGAAGATAAGAAATACAGCAAGATTTATGCTTGGTAACTTATCTGATTTCGAACCAAATACAGAATATGTAGAATATGCAAATAGAGATGAATTAGACAAATACATTATGTATAAAACTAATAATCTTGTAAAAGATTGTTTAGCAGGATATGACGAATACTCATTCCATACAGTATTTAATGCAATCCATAAATTCTGTACAGCAGATTTAAGTTCTAGATACTTAGATGTTGTAAAAGATAGATTATATACATTAAATGCTAAAGATACACTTCGTAAGAGTATCCAATCTACAATGTATGATGTATTAAAAACTATGACAACATTACTTACTCCAATACTTTCATTTACAGCAGAAGAAATCTGGGGTTATATGACTCTTAAAGATTCTGATAAAGCTGAATCTGTATTATTAGCAGATATGCCTAAGGTAAATGAAATGTATAACGATGAAGCTTTAGCGGCTAAATGGGATGAAATCTATGAATTAAGAGATGCTATATTAGTTGATCTTGAAAAAGCAAGAGCTGAAAAGATAGTTGGACACCCATTAGATGCAATGGTTACAATCTATGATAATGAAGCTAAAGCAGCAAAACTTGCTGAAATAAAAGACATTATTGAAATGATATTAATCGTATCTAAAGTTGAAGTTAAAGTTGGAGACAAGCATGTAGAAGTAACTAAAGCGCCTGGAACTAAATGTGAAAGATGCTGGAAGTATAGCGAAGAAGTAGGTAACCATGCTGAACACAGCACAATTTGCCCAAGATGTATCGACGCTATAACTAAATAAATATAACAAAATTATTTTCTGGACATAATATATATAAAGGATAATAGGTGAAAATATTAATGGACAAAATTATATATGTAGACCATAGTGCTACAACATATGTAAAAAAAGAAGTTTTAGAGGAAATGTTACCATACTTTACTGAGAAGTTTGGTAACGCTTCTTCACCATATAGAATAGGTCAAGTAAATAGAGAAGCAGTAGAAAATGCGCGTGAACAAGTAGCCAAAGCTATTAATGCTGAAGCACGTGAAATCTATTTTACAGCTGGTGGTAGTGAATCGGATAATATGATAATCCGTGGTATTGCTTATGCAAATAGAAATAAAGGTAATCATATTATAACTTCTAAGATAGAGCATCCTGCAGTTTTAGAAACTTGCACAGCTTTAGAAAAAGAAGGATTTGAAGTAACTTACCTTTCTGTAGATGAAAATGGCTTTATATCTCTAGATGAACTTAGAAATAGTATTAAGGAAACTACAATTCTTGTATCTATAATGTTTGCAAACAACGAAATCGGTACAATACAAAATATTTCTGAAATAACTAAAATAACTAAGTTTAAAGGAGTATATTTCCATACAGATGCAGTTCAAGCAGTTGGTAATGTAGAAATAGATGTAGATAAACTTGGAATAGATGCATTATCTATGGCTGCCCATAAATTCTATGGACCAAAAGGAATAGGAGCAGCGTATATTAAAAAGACTGTTAAGTTTACTCCAATAATTACTGGCGGACATCAAGAAAAAGGCAAACGCGCTGGTACAGAAAATGTTCCTGCCATTGTTGGTATGGGTAAAGCAATTGAACTTGCTACAGCTAATATACAAGAATATAATAAAAAACTTATGGAACTAAGAGATTATACTATAGATAGAATACTTTCTGAAATACCATATGTTAAGCTAAATGGTGATAGAAATTCTAGACTTGCAGGAAGCGTAAATATATCTTTCAAAGGCATAGAAGGAGAATCTTTACTTCTTATGTTAGATATGAAGGGAATAGAAGCTTCTAGTGGAAGTGCTTGTACGTCAGGGTCGCTCGATCCATCGCATGTACTTCTTGCAATAGGTCTTAAACATGAAATAGCGCACGGCTCATTAAGACTTTCTTATGGAGAATGTAATACAATGGAAGATGCTAAATATATAGTAGATTCATTAAAAGAGATAGTAGAAAGACTTAGAGAAATGTCTCCGCTTGATGCAAGTGTAATGTAATAATAACAATAAAATATTTGAAAAATAATCCGAGTATGTGATATAATAATACTCGGATATATTTTATATCTTAATAATAATTTATTAGAAGGGTGGTGGCTCGTTGTGAAAACGGCTATCAAAATTGGATGTGTAACATTTGGTACGTTGGCACTTGTGGCAGGTACGGTATATTTTGTGCGTAGAAGAAAGAAGAGGAATTTTACAATTAAAATTAATTCTGAAGCGGCATATAAATTAAGTCCTAAAACAACTCCTTTAGGTAGTGAGGAGTTTGTGCAAAAACTTAAGGAAAGAAAGAGTAAAAAGAGCGTGTAATCCACGCTCTTTTCCTTGTGTGTTTGAAGGTTACATAAAAAGCCCTAGAACCCTTGCAAATAGTGAGTTTTTAAGGTATATAAAATAACACTAAAAAGACTTGCAAAAGGTCATAATTTGGTATATAATGTTGCTGTGACAAATCGATTAAAATATGAGGTGTAAAATGCAAGAATATTTATTTGAAATTGATAGCGAACTCAAACGTAATTTTAAGTTTATAAATTCAACATATAATTTACTTAATATGAACAATGAACTTAAAATACCTTCGCATTCAGCAGGTCAATGGTTACTAGACAACTTATATATTGTAGAACAAGAATATAATAATGCTAGATTATCATTGGAACATGGAATAAGAGTTGGATTACCAACTGTTAAACCAGCAGACGGAAAGGAAACACTAAGAGTAATGTTTATGGCAAATGAAATCGTAAACAGAAACAATGGTGTTGTAGATGATGGTATAGTTAGTAATTACATACGCGAATTCCAAAAACATACATATGTCACTTTTGAAGAATTATCTGTTTTACCAATTATGCTAAGAATAGCAGTAATAAGATATATTAAAAGAATATGTGTAAACATTTCTAATGCAGAAATGCAAAAATTAAAAGTAGAGAAAAGAATTAATAAATCTATCTCTAAAAATGCAGACAAGGTAACTACAAAAACACTTAAAGGGTTAGGTGGTATGAAAGAAGAACTTACTATGGCAAATGGTGTTAAAACAAGCAACACTGCTTACATAGAGTATATGGCATACAAACTAAAAGACTTTGGTGCTGGTGGAGAAGAATACCTTGAAGAATTAAAAGAAGAAACAAACAAAGCAGGATTTACTATTGATGAAGCTATAGAAAAAGAACATGATGAAATAGCAAAAACTACAAGCTTAATTGCAAATGCTATTACATCAATGAAAACTGTCTCAACTACAAACTGGGGAGATGTTATAGTTCACGTTAACAGAATAGATGAAATATTAAAAGAAGATTACACTAAAGAATATAAAAAGTGTGACCATAAAACAAAATCTAGATACAGAGCAACAGTTATTAAACTTGCTAAGAAATATAAAGTATCTGAAATGTATGTTGCTAAAAAAGCAGTAGAATGCTCATTTAAGCATGAAAAACACGTAGGCCATTTCTTAATAGGTGACGATAAGATCCTTCTTATTAAGTTAATGAAGAAAAGCACTGCTGGACTTTGGCTATATAACAATGTTATTAAACCACTTAAAGCATATATATACATACTATTAATACTTGGTTTTGCTACAATATTTACAACAATAGTAGACAAGCTATTTATAGATAATTATGCTACAGGATTTAGAATAACACTTAACATAATATTATTTGCTTTTGGTATGGAACTAGCAGATAAATTGTATTCATACTTAATAGGCAAGTTTGTTCATCCAGAACCACTTCCTAGATTTAACTTCGCTAAAACAATAGATGAAGAAACTAGTACAATAATAGCTATGCCAACAGTTATTAACTCAACTGAAAAGCTAGATAAAATGATTAAGAAAATGGAAACTACATATCTTGCAAACAGATCACAAAACATGTATTACATGCTTTTAGGTGACTGTACATCAACTCAAAAAGAATATGTAGACCTAGATGAAAAGGTTGTTAAATATGGTAAAAAATTAATTGATGACCTTAACGCAAAATATCCAGCAGAACCTAAATTATTCAATTTCTTATACAGAAAGAGAGTATATTCAGAATCTGAAGGATGCTATATGGGTTGGGAAAGAAAACGTGGTGCGTTAACTCAACTTAACCTATTACTTTTAGGAAAACTTTCTAAAGGCCAAATAGCAAACTCAATGTACTTAGTACATAACGAAATACCTAAGGTTAAATACCTTATTACAATAGATGAAGATACAGCATTATCTTTAAACTCAGCAAAAGAGCTTGTTGCTATTATCTCACATCCATTAAATAAAGCCGTATTAGCTAAAAACAAAAAGATTGTTAAATCTGGATATGGTTTAATACAACCAGCAGTTGGATTAGATATAGAAGCTGCTAACAGCAGTATATTCTCTAAAGTTTTCGGAGGATTTGGCGGTCTAGATATATACACAAACGCTATTTCGAATATGTATCAAGACATATTTAAAGAAGCTATATACACAGGTAAAGGTATATATGACATAGGCTTATTTGAACAATTAATAGGAGATAAAGTTCCTGAGAACTTAATTCTAAGTCACGACCTATTAGAAGGAAGCTTTATGAGAACAGGTCTTGCTTCAGACGTTGAAGTACAAGACGGATTCCCATCAAACTTTATAGCATACATGAAGAGAAATCATAGATGGTATAGAGGAGATATGCAAATCATATCTTGGATATTTAGACCAAAGAGCGGTCTTAACTTATTATCTCGTTTCAAAATATTTGATAACTTAAGAAGAGAAATGCTAGACGTATTCTCGCTATTGTTATTAATAGTATCAATGTTTATAAAAGGAAATACATTTGTATATGCCTTTGTAGTTACATTCTGTGTAATGAACTTTGGATACCTATTATCTACATTTGATCAAATAGTATTTGGTAGAAACGCAGAAAGAAAACAAAAACAATATATTCCGGTTATATATGGTTTAAGAGCAAACTTACTTAAAATGGTGTTTAACATTATAACACTTCCATATAAAGCATGGATAACAATTAATGCTTTCTGTACATCTATATATAGAATGCTTGTTTCTAAGAAAAAACTTCTAGAATGGGCAACTGCAGAAACAATAGAAAAAGGCGCTAAAGAAAAAATGTCATATGTATATAAAAACATGTGGCCAAATACATTATTCGGCGCAGTAATGTTAATATATGCATTATTACATGGCGTAACAACTGGTAAGGGTATATTCGTTTTAATTATGGGTATATTTATGCTAATAGCTCCATTTGCTGCATATATAATGAGTAAGAAAGTAATATTCGATGGTGGAAATAAATTAGATAAGAAAGAAATAGATTTAGTTAAAGAAGTAGGAGAGAAAACATGGAAATTCTTCGAACAAACAATGACTGATCTTAACAACTACTTACCACCAGATAACTATCAAGAAAATAGAAGACCTAAGATAGTAAATAGAACTTCTTCTACAAATATTGGTTATGGTGTTTTGGCTATAATAAATGCTTATGATCTTGAATATATTCCGGTAGAAGAAGCGGTAAACAGACTATATAATACATTAAAAACAGTAGAAAAACTAGAAAAATGGAATGGTCATTTATACAACTGGTATAATATAAAAACTTTAGAACCATTAAAACCTAGATTTGTATCTACAGTAGATAGTGGTAACTTTATAGCTTGTATTTATGTAACAATACCATTACTTAAAAAGCTAGCAGCTTCTAAAGTTGTAATGGAAAAATTATCTGATAAAATATTAGAAATGCAAAGAATATGTGATGAATTAGTAGCTGGCGTAGATTTTACTAAGCTATATGTTAAAGCTAAAAACATATTCTCAATAGGATTTGATGTAGAAGCAAATAAATGTGTAGACAGCTATTATGATATGTTAATGTCTGAATCAAGACTTACAAGCTTAATTGCTATTTCAACATCTCAAATAACTTCTAAACACTGGTTTGCACTAGCAAGACAACTTGTTAAAGTTGGAAATCTAAAAGGCTTAATTTCATGGAGTGGTACTTCATTTGAATACTTCATGCCAAACTTATTTACTAAGACACATAAGTATACATTAATAGATGAAGCATTAAGCTTTGCATTAAACAGCCAAATAGACTATGCAAAATCTGCTGGTGTACCTTGGGGCGTATCTGAATCTGCATTTGCAGTACAAGATAACGAACAACATTACCAATATAAAGCATTTGGTATTCCATGGCTTGGACTTAAGAGAGGCTTAAATGATAATATGGTTATTTCACCTTATTCATCATTAATATGCTTGCCTTATGCTCCTAGAAAAGTTGTAAATAACATCAAACACTTAAAGAAATACAATTCATATTCTCACTACGGTTTCTATGAAGCAATAGACTTCACAAAGAGACATATAGGAAGAGATAGAAAATATGAAGTAGTAAGAACATATATGGCTCACCACCAAGGAATGGCTCTTACAGCAATAAATAACTTTATAAATAATGGAATAGTACAAACAAGATTCCATGAGAATCCAAATATTAATGCTTGTGATATTCTATTAAAAGAAAGAGTACCATTATCTGTACCATTAAAAGAAAGCAAGAATTCAATAGACAACAAATTTGTAGAACCAGCTAAAGAAACGTTTACAAGTGGTGTTGCATATGAAGATTTTGCTAAATTTAAGAACAGAACAACAGCTATGATTAATACTCATACTAACGGTAGACTTTCAACAATAATAAAAGACACTGGTGCAAACTTTATGTACTACAAAAATAATGCAATTACTAAGAACAGATTTGTTAAGGATGAAACTTTAGGAAATGTTGTAGTATTTACAGATAAAACAAGTGGTAAAGTTTGGTCATCAACATACCATCCATTCTATTCTGAGCCAGAAGAATATTCGGTATCATACTCATTATCTTCAAGTGATTTTAGAAGAAAAGATGGTCCAATAGAAACAATAACAAAAATATTAGTAGCACCTAAATTAGATATGGAAATACGTAAATATACGTTATTTAACTCATCTAATGAAAGACGTGAAATACTAATAAATACAGAATTAGAACTTGCAATGGCAGATGAAAATGCAAACATAATACATCCTTCATTTAATAATCTGTTAATAGAAGAATATTATGATGAAAATCTAGAAGCATTAGTTGCAAGAAAACGTCCTAGAGGAAATCCAGAAGATGATTTCTATGTATTTACTAAATTAGTAGGAATAGATTTAGCTTACGAAATAGAAACAGAAAAGACTAAATTGTTAAAAGACAATGCTATGAATGCATATGATGGTAAAGTTACTAAATATCCATTATGGCCGGTAATGTCATATAGAGCAAGAATTCTTTTAGATCCAGGCGAATCTCAAACATTCTATTATTTAACTGGTGCAGCAGACACTAAGTATAATGTATCTCACGCAATAGTAAATGCAGATAAAGAAACAATAGAAAAAGAAATTCTATTCTCACTACAAAAAGAGAATGTTAATGCTAAATATCAAAAACTTGTTCCAAATAGAGCAGCAGCATATAATGATATACTTTCTAAAATACTATTTGAGCATGATAAAGATATGGATGTAAATAAATATTGGGATTCTAAATATAGTCAAGCGATGTTATGGAGATTTGGTATTTCTGGTGATTTACCAATTATAACAGTTCCAATAGGAAGATTAGAGGATTCAGCGTTAATTACAGAAGTTGTAGAATTTATGGATTACGTTAAATCTAGAAAGATAGACCTAGATATAGTAGTTGTAATGGACGAAGAACTATATAGTGGAGAACCTATCAAAACACATATTGACAAAGTGTTAAGTAAAGTGGTATATATGACTTATACAAGAGGAAATATATATACAGTTAATGTAAATACAATGCCAGAAAATGAAAGAGGAATCTTTGATTTTGTAAGCAGATTAAAAATAGAAGGCACAGATATATTTATGCCAAAGAAAACAAAAGAAAAACCTATGAGTGAGGTGGATGTGAATGAACTATAAAGCATATAATGGATATGGTGGTTTTAATATAACAGGAGACGAGTATGAGGTGTTAAACACCCATACTCCTGTCCCTTGGTGTAATGTATTAACAAACGAGAGATTCGGTACCTTAGTATCTACATATGGAACAGTTTATTCATTCTATAAAAATGCTGGTGAGTTTAAGTTAACTCACTGGTGTAATGACTGGGCAGATTTTAAGCCTGGTGAACAATTTAGAGGTATATATGATACAGGGTATAATCTAACTTTTGGTTTTGGTTATACTAAAGTAAGAGAGGAACATGGAAATATCGAAAGAAGCATGGATATTTTTGTTCCAATAGATGATGATGTTAAAGTTCATTATATTGAAGTAAAAAATAATAGAGCAATAGACAAAGAAGTAACTATAGAATATACTCCAGATATGGTTATGGGAGTTGCAAAAGAAAAAGCAAGCCCATATGTACTATGCAAAGTAGAAGATGATGCAATGTATTTTAAGAACCCATACAATGAGTTTTTCGGTAATGTTACTACATATGTTAAAGGCGTTCTATTAGAAGGTACAGAAGGTGCTGTAGAATATGATGAAGAAACACATACAGTAAGAGTAAGATGTATTGCAAAAAAAGATGAAACAAGAAGAGTAGCAATTCTTTTTGGAGCTACAGAAGAAGGAATAGAAAAAGCAAAAGAAGTACTTGCTAAATATTCTAGCGAAGCTAATATAGTAGCAGAATATGAAAAAACAAAAGCATACTGGAGAAGTAAAGTTGTACGTAATTTCAAAACAGGAAATGAATATGTAGATATACTTGCAAATGGATGGTTAATGTATCAAACATTAGCATCTAGATTGTTTGCAAGAACAGGACTTTATCAAGCCGGTGGAGCTTTTGGCTATAGAGATCAATTACAAGATACTTTAGCATTAATATCTTCTTGGCCAGAAAGAACAAGAGCACAAATAATAAAACACGCCCACAAACAATTTGAAAAAGGTGATGTTTTACATTGGTGGCACGAACACAATTCAAGAGGGATTAGAACTCGTTTTAGTGACGATTATCTATGGTTGCCATATGTTCTAAGCGAATATATATTTAAGACTAAAGATATGACAGTACTAAATGAAACAGCTTCATTCTTAGAGGATAAACCTTTAGGGGAACACAAAGAGTTATATGATTATTTTGCACCTACTGGAGTTTATGCAACAGTTTATGAACATGCAGTAAGAGCAATTAAGTATGGTTTATCTAGAAAAGGAAGACATGGACTATTAGAAATAGGCGATGGAGACTGGAATGATGGCTTTAGTAATATAAATGGAGAATCTGTATGGCTAACATTCTTTATGATAGACATATTAGACAGATTCATTAAACTTGCAGATATGCTAGGAAACGAAGAAGATTCTAAATATTTTGCAAATGAAAGACATATTCTAAAACATACAGTTATAGATTACGCTTGGACAGGAGAATACTTTGCAAGAGCATTTTATCCAGATGGAACTCCAATCGGAACTCCAGATAGTCCGGATTGTAAAATAGACTTAATATCTCAAGCTTGGGCAGCTATAGCTCTTAAAGGGTATATAGATTGTAAAGAAGAAATAGAATTAAGTTTATCTAGCGCTGAGAAGTATCTGGTAGATAGAGAACACGGAGTTGTAAAACTTCTTTATCCGCCATTTGATAGTCCTAAAAATAATCCTGGTTATATTAAAGCATATGTTCCAGGTGTTAGAGAAAACGGCGGACAATATACACATGCAGCAATATGGCTTGCTAAAGCGTATTTTGAAATAAATAAGCCAGAAAAGGCGTTAGACATATTAAGTATATTAAACCCTATAAATCATAGTAATGATAAAGAAAAGGCGGAAATATACCAAGTAGAGCCTTATGTGGTTGCGGCAGATGTATACGCTAATCCAGATCATGTTGGTCGTGGTGGATGGACTTGGTATACAGGATCATCGGGTTGGATGTATAAAGTAATAGAAGACAACTTTAAACAAGTAGATGAAAATTCTACTGAACCAAAAGAAGAAAAGAAACCAGCTAAAAGAGCTACTAGAAAGAAAAAAGTAGAACCGGTTGTAGAAGAAGTAAAAGAAGAAACTACTACAGAAGTAGAAAATGTAGAATAATTAAAAGGGAGGTACATAGAAATATGTGCCTCTTTAATATTTAATGTGTATTCTTTAATGATTTAAGTATAAAAGTCCTTTATTTGACCTTTTAGAGCCTTTGTGGTATAATTTTATGCGTAAGATATATGTAAATAAAATATAATTATATATTAGGAGAATTAGCACATGATGGAAAAAATTGAAAGCCTATGGAAAGTGGGTATTCGGTTTAATGAAATTCAGTTTATCGGAATAGCCCCTAGACTTGGCGGAATATTTGGTAATGCAACCGAGCAAGCACTGTTAACAAAGGCTGTAGATTATATCGAACAAGCTCAAAAATTTGCAGAATGCATTCCTTTATCTAAGGTCCCGGAGGGCATGGGAACAACGAATAAAAATGATGTAATGGTAGGTTTTACTCTTATGTTTAAGGACGCGGAAAAGGCTAAATTATTCCTTGAAAGTATTAAACAATAACCATTAAAAGATTGTCGCATAAATTGCGGCAATTTTTTTGTATATATTCCAATTTTTGTGGTATAAATATTGTGTAATTGCTTGTAAATAACAATATTTGTGATATAATTTAGTAGTTACATGTGAATAGAAGAAAGGAAGATAAACATGAGTGTTAAAATAGAAAAATTAGAAGGATCAAAAGTAAAATTAGATTTTACAGTAGAATCAGCAAAATTTAATGAAGCATTAGACCAAGCTTTCAAAGAAAACTCAGGAAAATTCAAAATGCCTGGTTTTAGAAATGGTAAAGTACCAAGAAATGTTATAGAAAAAACATATGGAGATAATGTATTATTTGAAGAAGCTTTTGGTATACTTGCTGAAAAAGAATATATGGCAGCAGTTATAGAAAACAACCTAGAAGTTGTTTCTGAACCAAGACTTGCTAAAATGGACAAATTAAGCAAAACTGAAGATATAGTTTTCTCAATTGAAGTATTTGTTAAACCAGAAGCAAAACTTAAAAAATATAAAGGATTAACAATAGAAAAAGTTAATACAGAAGTTACAGATGCTGATGTAGATGCAGAATTAGAAACTATTAGAAACAAAAATGCTAGAATAGTTGCTAAAGAAGAAGGTGCTGTAGAAAACGGAGATATCGCTAACATAGATTTCGAAGGATTCTTAGATGGCGTAGCATTCCAAGGTGGAAAAGCAGAAAAATATGAGCTTGAAATAGGTTCAGGTTCATTTATACCAGGATTTGAAGAACAAATCGTAGGAATGAAAGTTGGAGATGAAAAAGATATAACAACTACATTCCCTGAAGAATATGGTAACCAAGATTTAGCTGG
The DNA here is from genome assembly GCA_045659265.1 of Clostridia bacterium. Classification (GTDB taxonomy): domain Bacteria; phylum Bacillota; class Clostridia; order TANB77; family CAG-465; genus UMGS1649. Next base: position 13,564 of record JAZOWO010000005.1, read on the forward strand.
AAAAGAAACAATATTCAAAATTAAATTACATGAAATAAAGAAAAAAGAATTACCAGCACTTGATGATGAATTTGCAAAAGACGTA
>JAZOWO010000006.1:0-7458 GCA_045659265.1 Clostridia bacterium
TGCACCAAACGAACATTAAAAAACGTATAAAAAGGGGGAATTTATATGGGGAAAAAGCTTCATAAAGGTAGTTTTGAAAGGGGAATAGTAAGAACTACTGACAATCAAGTTAAGAAACATGCCACTCAAATGAGTAGGAAAGAAATCAAATGGTTAAAAGCTACTTGTAAGGAATTAGAAGTCGCCAACATGGAAATATCAGAACACGTTCAAGATAAGATAGACAGTGGTGAAATCACTTTTGATATGAAAGAAATCGAGCGAGTATTACAACATGTAGAGGACTATAATATAATTGAGTATAATTACAACATGGTGAATCACAGTAAGAGAATATTATTGAGAGATAAGAAAGACATAATGGTTAATATAGAAGGGGAACCTACAAAATCTAATTTATGTTTCGTAGTAGATATAACTAGAAATATATTAGTAACAGTTTATTACTGTAATTCAAAAGATAACCATTCAACAATGAATTGGTCGAGATATTGCTCATGGTTAAAAATAATATAAAAAGGAGTGGTGTATATGGAAGATAGAAAATTAATTAAAGATATATGTAGCTTTTATAATAAGAAAGTATTAGAATTAAAAGAAGGTTTCGCAGTGGTTAGTTTTACTGCGAAATCAGAAGGTAGTTTTAAAATATATAACAAGGAAGAAGAATTTTTTAGAGAATATTATGACAGTTTATTGACAGACGATTGTCTAGGTTGGGAAAAGGAACTTGACTATATACATAACAAATTGACAGTTAAAACTAACGTGGAGTGCATAGAAGCTATAATGAGATATAAGAAAATGTTAAGTGAAGATAAGAAAATACACATACCATTAGACACAAGTAATTTAAACGAAGTTAATTCTTTCATTAAAAAGTATTGTAAAGTGGTTACTGAATTACCAGTAGGTATGACTAGAAAAGATAAGATACTGTTAAGTAAATACGGAGATATATGTAAGTTAAGCACTGGAGAATATTTTTTAATAAAATACCTAGAACTTGTTTAAATCGGCTAAGTTTGGGGTATAAATATATTGTAAGGTAATATTGGGGGTTCATTGGGGAGTAACTAATAATATGGAAGGTGGAATCTCAATGAACTTAGAAAACAAATTTGAAAATTATTTTAAACAAAGGGAACTAAATCAAGAAAATGTAAATCAATTTATCATAAGGAATATAAATTCCGTTAATAGATGTTCGTATTATACTTTTATAAATAGAGTGAATAATCTATTAACGGAATACAACAGAGAAGATTTGCAAGTAGAAAGTAGAGAAAGAGAATATCAAAAGAAATGTATAAGAGAAGTTGTACTTTTAGACAGAAAAGATGTCATAGGAATATGCGAAACATTTATTAATTATGTTGACAAATTTATAGTGTACGCATTATTCTCGGGGATTTTAGGGAAAGAATATTCAGATTTAATAAACCTTAAAGTAGAAGATGTATCTTCTGATTACAAAACAATCAAGTTGAAAAACAAAACAATAGAATGTGATGTATATATGCAGTATCTATTGAAGAATGTAATCAAAGAACACAACTACGATATGAATGTTAGGGATACGGTGTATTCGATATGCGTATATGAATACAATATGGAATCACCTTATCTAATCAAAGTTAAACCTACTAAACGTAATAAAAATGGTTTGAATCCTATAACAAAAGTTGGTATTCAAATAAGATTGAAAAAACTAACTTCTCAATTACAAGGAACAAAATATGAAAATGTCAATTTAACTGGACAGATATTATATAAGTCACATATCATTTATAAAATGCACACAATAGATACACATTGGACAATAGATAAAGTCAGACAATTCTTAAAAACAAATAACTATATTGGAGATACAGCAGAGATAAGAAGATTGTATTTCATGAGATATAGAAAATAAAAGGAGGGGTATATATGGGGAAATATTTAGAAAAGATAGGTAGAGGAATAATATTTGTAGGTGATGAAATATACAAAGTGATTTTAAAAGGATTTAAAGGGGTTGCACTTTTTAAATACAAATGTTGGGAAGCTAGTCAAATGTTAATACACCCTAATAGTTGTTTAAATTGTCGTTATATGAAAAAAACTGTATACACAGATAGGGTTATATGTAGATGTAAAGTTTATAATGTAATATTAATGACAACTTTAGATAACTGTCATTTCCATGAGAAAAAGAAATAAAAATGTTTAAAGGTGGTAAAACGTGGGTATAAATATAGTATAAATAATTAAGGGGGATTGATATTATGGCTATAGTATTACCAAACAAAATTTCAATGGATAGTTTAAAACAAAAGAATTTTGACAGACATGGTGCTAGATGTAAAATTTATAGCGAAGAAACATTAGAATATGTAATAAACATATTAGAAAGTAGCTATTATGAGCCATACTGTGTAGGAGATAAAACTATAATAGCTTGGGATATGATTAAAGAAAAATTCGTATTCTTCGATACACCAACGTTAATGGAACATAGAAAAAAAGTTATCAAACAAAAATTAAAACACGATAGCACTCTTACTAAAAACGGTAAACAAGCATTAAGAAAAGAGTTACTTTGCTTAATTAGGGACGGAAGAAAAAATGCTTAAAGGTATTGAGCAATTCGTAAGCAGAAGTAAGATAGCTGTTGAACACAAAAAAGAAAAAGAGTTCCATTATACGGAAGAAAATTTTGAAAATGAAATAGAATTTATAGTAGATGATAGAATTAAAGAGTTTGCTAAATGGAGTTTGAGTATAGCACCAAGTAAATATTATTTGGTGTCAGCTTCAAATTCGGGTGAGTATCACCCATTTAGTTCTAATGGTAAGGGTGGTTTGGTTAGACACATAAGATTGTGCATGTTAATAGCGAGGGAGTTGTTTAAAGATAGCTTGTACGATAATTTTAGTATGTATGAAAAGGATATTATATATACAAGTTTATTGCTACACGATATTGGAAAGGTGACACCACCTCCGTTTACATATTTTCCAAAGCACCCTATTTATAGTGTCAATCACATTGAGAGGTATAAAGAACAACCTTTATGGGTACAAGATTTTCTAAGAAGTGAAGATTGGGTTTTAATTAAATCTTGTATTTTAACTCACATGGGAGAACATGGGGACGTGAGTTGTGGTAGACCAAAAACAAGAATACAGATGTTTGTTCATTTGGTAGATTATTTAAGTTCGCTTAGAGTTTATGATTATATGAATGAAGTTAAAAAATTACAATTTGAGGGGGAGTAATTATGGATAAAGTATACGATATGTTCAAAGCAAATGAAAACCTAATAAACCATGTACTAAGAAAAGAATTTCCTAAATACCTTGATATATTAACAGAGAGTGAGAAAGAAGAATTACTAGAAGAAGGACATTCAGCTTTAGCTAGGGCAGTTGTTACATTCAACCATAAAAGAGGTATAGCAGAATCTACATATCTATATGCGTGTATAAAAAACGCGTATATAAACGGTATAGAAAAAACTTTAAACAGAAAGAAACATATAGTGTTAGTCAAAGGTGGTAGAGATATAGAAACAAAAGCCATCGATGAAAAGAGTGTTGAAGATAGATATGTAGAACAAGAGGGAGAAGAAAGAATATATCAAATAGCTAGAGAAAGTGGTATAAAAGATTTAGAAGCACAACTTAGACTTATAGCAAGAGGATATACCGTATCAGAAATAGAAACTATGTTGGGTGTTGGTCAACCAACTCAATGGAGAAGGTTGAGAAAATTTAAAAAAATTTTAGAAAAAATGCATGATTTTTCAGAGTAAGCTGTATAATAATAGTGTAAGGAAAAATGTTTAAGACCTATATCAAATGGGTATGAACATAGTAAGAAAATAATTAAGAGGGGGAATGTTATATGATGATACAATTAAATGAGGATTTCAGATTAACAAGTGACGAGTATTGCTACATAGTTCAACAAAGAAAAATCTCCACTAAGAGAGATACTGGTGAACAATATGAGAATTGGGTGGACAAATGGTTTTTCCCAAACATTGAACAAGCTGTAAGTCAGATAGTTAATTATGAAGTTAGAGTTAGTGACGCAGAAGGTGTTGATAAAGTTCTTAAAGCTATAGAGAATAGTAAGAAAGCTATAGTAAAAGAATTGAAGAAGGGGGTTAAATAATATGAGTGAATTAGAAATCATGTTAATAAACCATGTATATAGAAGTGACAGTAAGCAAGAGGAAGAAAGGGGTGATGAACATGATGTTTAGACCACTTGTTTACGTCGCTGGTCGTTTTCAAAACGAACCGAGAAATCAAAGAAAGATAGAGAAATGTATAAAGGAACTGATAAAGTTAGATGAAGATGTTATCTTTTTCAGTCCTGTAACAGCTTTTGGTTTCCTTTACGAAGTAGAGGACTACGAAATAGGTTTAAATAAATGTTTGCAGATGTTATCACTTGCTTCTGCTATGGTAATCGTTAAAGACGGTTATCAAGAATCAACTGGTGTTAAAGCAGAAATGCAATATTGTAAGGAACACAAAATACCAATGTACTTCTATGATAAAGGTACGTTAGAATTAATAAAATAAGGGGGAATGTGTATGTTAGAAAAATTTATAATTAATATACCCGATTTAGACAGTAATAAACCAGTAATGGAAATAATGAATCAGTTGTATGAAATAGAATATGTGTGTGAACAAATAATGTTGGACAATGAAAATTTAAAAGCTAGTGCAAAAAAAGAAATGCCTATAATACACCTTATGATTTCTAGCAACGGTGGTTTATTAACTGGTGCTATGAGTATAATATCTATGATAGAAAAATTAAAAAGAATGGGTTGCTTTGTAATAACTGAATGTTGCTCACATGCCCTATCGGCTGGTTTCTTTATATTTATGAGTGGTGATGTAAGATTAGCTACATATCCTAAGATGGCTAAATGGTTATATCACTATGCTTTAACTTCTACTGGTTTTGACAATGTAAACGTTTTAATAGACAATTTAGACTTAGTTAAAGATGATATGGAAATATTAAAAGAATATGTAATAGAAAGAACTAACGTAACTAAAGAACAACTTGATTCTTACGATAGAAAGGACTGGTGGTTACGTTACGATGAAGCAAAAGAATTAGGTATAGTAAAAGAAGAATTTGACGAAGATATAACAGAGGAAATTGACGAAGATGTAATAGAAGCACTTGATGATGAAGACATCGATAAACTAATAGAAAGTGCAGTGGCGACATTAAAGGAAGATAAAACAAAAAAGAAAACTAAAAAGAAAGTGAAAAAAGAGGACAAAAATGAAAATATAGAAGGAGAATAAAATGGTCGATTTAGATTTAAAGACATTGGTGAATGTAAGAGGTCGTACTTACTTAATCAGTACAGTGAATTTAATCATTAAAAAAGCTGGGGAACTTGATTTTCAGACGTTAGTTCTCGAAAGTGCAGAATACCAAGATGAAAATACCGTAGGTGGTTCATTAATAAACTATGATGTTATTGATTGGATAAATCCTATAGAAAGTTATTCTTGGAAAACACTCAATGAAGCTAAAACTAATCACAAAGAAATTGTAGACAGATATAAAATGCAACAAGGATATGGTGGTGTAAGATAATGGGAATGAGAAATCATTCCCCTCTAAGGGGGTATGTAAATGGATTGTAAAGATTTATTAAAAACAAGAGTTGATAGATTTAATGTGAAAGTAAGTTGGGTAGATGAAGAAAACGTTATATTAGATAACGGTGAAGAAACAACAATATACAGAATATATTTTAGCTATGGGTATAATATATTTGTATTGGAATATTTTGACCAAAACGATAGGGATTATGATTACAAAGCTTTGTTGGGAATAAAATAGGGGTGATTATATGAAAAGATTGGATTTGATATTACAAACTGAAAATATAAATGATTTGATATGTAAATTAATAGACTACAGATGTGAGTACTGTCCTCAACATGAGGTGGAAAATTGCGATAGATGTTGTTCTACACATGTAGTTGAATATCTAAACCAAGAAATGATTATAGACTTTGATGAAATTGCGCAAACAATTCATTGCAATGAAGTAGGTTGCGAAAGATGTATGTTGGAGAATAAAAAGAATTGTAAGACATTATATCTATGGTCTACTTTTGGAAAAGTATTGTAAAAGAGGGTGATTTGTATGGATTACAAATTAAGAAACTTACAAGCTATGAAAGATAGATGGGGTAAAGTGTGGGTATCAAGACAACTTGACGATGATGAAATAAACGAATTTCAAGAAGAATGTATGAGAAGAAATTTAAAACTAAAAGAAGTATTTTCATACTTAGAACCGAAAGGGGGAAAATAATATGAGATTCGATAAAGGTCAAAAAGGTAAATGTAAACTTAATCAAGAAGCTTTGAATGATATTATGGGTTGTGTGTCATTTGATTTAAGAGGTGAGATATTCGATTATGATGTTGTGTATTTAGGAAGAATGGATATAACTTCTCCTACTTATAATATAACATTCAGAGTTAATCCTTTAAACTTCGATGATAATTGGATAGAAGTATAAATGTAATTAAGAAAGAAGGAGATATGGTTATGTGTGATTATTGTGAGGACTACACTAAAAAGGTGTATAGTTATAAAAATAATAAATCATATTTCAGTATGTATGAGAACTATTTAGAAGTAGTCGTAAACAAAGAGAAAACAGAAACGTTCAAAATAAACTACTGTCCTATATGTGGTAAAAGAATTAATGAATGGAAATTAATTTATCCCGAATGGGAAATAACTCCACCTACTGATGAAGAAGTGATGTATAAAATGGAATATGAACAAATATTCAAACCAAAGGGGGATTAAAAATGAAGAAAAAACCAACGTTATTAGAAATACTCATGAGTACAGCATTAGGTTTATTTTGTTTAAGTGTATGGACTGTTATATTCAGTCTAGTAGCTATATTGTCATGGACTGTATTAGGGGTAATATTCTATTTTAAAACACAAATATTAACTGTTAGTTTGGGTATAGTTATATTTTGTGGAATGTTGTTCATACTTTGCTGGATATGTCAATTAATAAAGGGGTGGTTCGATGGCAAAAAAGATTAAACCAAGTGAAGCTGAAAAATTGTATGAAGAATTTAGAACGAATGTATGTGTCAAAATGAGAAAAGTTACATCAGAAGATTGTAAGTTCGATACTAGTTGTCTAGCTGGAATTTGTTTAGTAAAATGGATATTGAAGAATTTCAATGTGACAGAAAAAGAATAAGGGGGTTATATCAATGGATATAAAAATTATATTAGACTGTGATGATGTTCTAATTAATTTTATGCCAACAATCGTTGATAGATACAACGAATTATACGGGACTAATTTTACAGTAGAAGAAGATGTCACAACTTGGAATATAGATGAAGAAAAATTCACACATAATATTTGGTCGGTTTTTGAT
>JAZOWO010000007.1:0-19359 GCA_045659265.1 Clostridia bacterium
CTTGGTTTACCATCTGTAGTGAGCAAATGCTTTGTTTGCTTCTGCCATACGATGAGTATCTTCTTTTTTCTTAAATGCTCCACCTTGTGAGTTTAATGCATCTAACATTTCAGCTGCTAGTTTTTCGTCCATTCCGTGTTCGTTTCTCTTTCTAGCGTATTCTACTAACCATCTAATTCCTAGACTTTGTCTTCTATCTGCTCTAATTTCGATAGGCACTTGGTATGTAGCACCACCAACACGTCTTGCTTTAACTTCAAGAACTGGCATAACTGCTTCCATTGCTTCTTCGAATACTTCTAATGCATTTCTTCCAGTTTTTTCAGCAACTATATCAAATGCTCCGTATACGATTTTTTCAGCAACAGTTTTCTTACCATCCCACATAACTTTGTTTATTAGTTTTGCAACTACTTTAGAACCATATATTGGGTCTGGCATAACTTCTCTTTTAACTAAATGTCCTTTTCTTGGCACTTTCCTTCCCTCCTTCTTTTTACGGTACTCAAAATTGTTAATTTTGTCAGTGCTTATATTTTATAAATCAAGCACCAATTATGTTAGATTATTTTTTACCTTTTTTAGCTCCATATTTAGATTTAGCTTGTACTCTACCAGCTACACCAGCTGTATCTAGTACACCTCTAACTATGTGGTATCTAACACCTGGAAGATCTTTTACTCTTCCTCCTCTGATTAGAACAACGCTGTGTTCTTGTAGGTTATGTCCGATTCCTGGAATGTATGCAGAAACTTCCATACCATTTGTAAGTTTAACTCTGGCTACTTTTCTTAACGCTGAGTTAGGCTTTTTAGGAGTTTGTGTTTTAACTACTGTACAAACACCTCTCTTTTGTGGAGAAGAAACGTTAGTAACTTTCTTCTTTCTAGAGTTTAATCCTCTTTGAAGAGCTGGTGATTTAGATTTTGTAGTTTTATCTTGTCTTCCTTTTCTTACTAATTGCGCAAATGTTGGCACTTGACTTCACCTCCTTGTTATAATTTTCTGCGTGAATTGCAATATCCACAAATACGCTCTATCATTATACCATTTAAGCCCTTTTTAGTCAACATTTTTATTACATTTTTGTTACAAATTTATAATACTTTTTAAGGTCTAGTGTTAACATAAAGAAAAGAGCCTCTGATATTTATATCAGAAGCTCTATTTTTTAGATGTAACACATGAATTTATCGCCTTTATCTTGCATTATTGCGGACATTCTTTTAGCAATATTAAGAGACGCAATGTTATCCTTTTCAATCTCAAGCCGTATTCTTGCCAAAGGATTATCATCACGAATAACTTCAATCACTCCTGTAAGAGCTTCTTGCATATATCCATTGTGACGATATTCCTCCTTAAGGAAGTACGAAACATCTGTAGTCATCCTGGTAAGTCTTACTGCAATAATAAGACCCATAACGTTTTTCTTTTTGTCTGTTATTACACAGTAAAAATCGTTTTTGAAGTCTCCGTTTGCAAAAATTTCGATATCCCGCTTAGCCTCATCGATATTTTCCACCGCAAGGCTTTTTAGTCTAGTTACCATATCCGTGTTTTTAATTACATCATAATACCATGTTACATCATTCTTTTCAAACGGCCTTAATACGAGCCGCCTTGTCCGTATAATCATACATACATCTCCTTTGGTTTTGGATAGATAGATTATATCATAAGATTTATATTTTTCAATAGTTATGTTTACTGTTTCACCCTCAAATTGACTTTTTACTAGAAATATGGTATAATTAATATTAGGTTCGCATAGAGCCTAATCTATTAATAATTTATAGGAGGTACGCACATGCTAACTAGAAATTGTGCAATTACCAAGCTCCTTCGCGAAGGAGACTTCAATGTACGGGTAACCGTATTCGATCCCACTAGATGTTCCAATGATCCGGAATATCAGAAAGGTGCATGGGTAGAAATGATCAGAGACTCGATTGGCGGCGGAATTGTAAATTCCCATACCAAGGTTAAGCTCATTATTGAGCACGCTAACGGAAAGCATCCGTTTAGAGGAATCATTTCCGGTTCTCTCATTCCCGAGATGATTAGAGTCTCATGCTTCATCCCCGAATCGCTTCGTATTTCTATTGCTCCGGCAAATGATACTTCGAAGCTTCGCACTTGGATTTTTGTATAAAAGCAAAATCTAAATTACAAAACCAGCGGCAGTTAATTCTGCCGCTGGTTTATTTTATATGTTATTTATATTTAATATAATTTATATGCGTTCTACTAAGTTGTAATTCCTCTTAATCTCTTTGTTGGATCAAGTATTTTCTTTCTTAGACGAATATTTTCTGGTGTAATTTCTACAAGCTCATCATCTTCAATAAACTCTAATGATTGTTCTAGAGAAAGTACTTTGTGTGGTGTTAATTTTAATGCATCATCACTACCAGAAGCTCTTGTATTTGTTAAGTGTTTTTCTTTACATACATTAACAATCATATCTTCACTTCTTGAGTTTTCTCCAACTATCATACCAATGTACACTTCAGTACCAGCTCCAATAAATAGAGTTGCTCTTTCTTGTGCATTGTATAATCCATAAGTTGTAGATTTGCCTTGTTCATAAGCTATAATTGTTCCGTGAGTTCTTGTTATAACTTCTCCACGGTCTGGCTCAAATCCAGCAAATATACTATTTAATACACCAAGACCTTTAGTGTCTGTAAGTATTTCACTTCTGTAACCAATAAGTCCTCTTGATGGTATCTTAAATTCTAATCTTGTATATCCAACTTGAGTTGGGCATGGCCCCATATTAGTCATTTCACCTTTTCTGTTACCCATTTTTTCCATAACAACACCAACATATTCATCTGGCACGTCTATTGTTGCTTGTTCCATAGGTTCACATTTTACACCGTCTATTATTTTGCTAATAGCTGTTGGTTTAGAAACTAATAATTCAAATCCTTCTCTTCTCATGTTTTCAATAAGTATTGAAAGGTGAAGTTCTCCACGTCCATATACTTTGAATGAATCTGGAGTATCTGTTTCTTCTACTCTTAAAGATACGTTTGTTTCAACTTCTTTGAATAATCTATCTCTAATATGCCTAGAAGTTATATATTTACCTTCTTTACCTGCAAAAGGTCCATTGTTTACACTAAATGTCATACAAACTGTTGGTTCATCTATGTCTACAAAAGGAACTGCTTCTGGGTTGTTTACATCAGCTATTGTTTCACCAATGTTTATTCCTGTAACACCTGTTACTGAAACTATTTCTCCACATTCTGCAGATTCTACTTCTGTTCTCTTAAGTCCCATATATGTATATACTTTACCTATTTTAACATTTTGTACGCTTCCATCTTTTTTACATAGTGCAACTTGTTCACCAGCATGGATTACACCGCGTTCAATTCTACCTACACCTATTCTTCCTGTATAGTCATCATAGTCTATGTTAGATACTAATAATTGTAGTGGTTCATCTTTGCTACCAGTTGGTTCTGGAACGTATTTTATTATTGTTTCAAAAATTGGTACCATATTGTCGTTTGTATCTTCAACATTATACTTAGCAAAACCGCTCTTACCAGACGCATAAACTACTGGGAAGTTTAATTGGTCATCGTTTGCATTAAGATCCATAAATAATTCTAACACTTCGTCTAGAACTTCAGCAGGTCTTGCACCTGGTCTATCTATTTTATTTATTACAACGATTGGCATAATGTTTAAAGATAATGCTTTACTTAAAACGAATCTTGTTTGTGGCATTGGACCGTCAAACGCATCAACAACTAAAAGTACACCATCAACCATTTTAAGTACACGTTCAACTTCTCCACCGAAATCCGCGTGCCCTGGAGTATCTACTATGTTAATTTTTACTCCATCATGCATAACTGATGTGTTTTTAGATAAGATTGTTATTCCTCTTTCTTTTTCTATATCTCCAGAGTCCATTACTCTTTCAGATACAACTTCGTTATCTCTAAATATTCCACTTTGATGTAATAAGCTATCTAGTAACGTTGTATTACCATGGTCAACGTGAGCTATAATAGCAACGTTTCTTATATTTTTCATAAATTTCCTTCTTTCATTAAAACTCTAATTTAATATTTTAGCGCAAGTTTTGTGTTATGTCAAGTAGCGACATTTATTTTATCTATATATAACAAAACAAAAGTAGATTTTACTCTACTTTTGTTTTACATTATATTAGAATTGTTGTATTCCACAATTATATTTCTTTACTTAAGCATAGACGCTAGCACTGCTAACGAATTATATAACAAGTGGAATAATATATTTACAGCTAAATTGTTTGTCTTCGCATATGAATAAGCAAATACCGTTCCTATGACCACATACGGCATTGCCGTTGCAAGCGTTATAGCAAAGGTTGCCTCACCTATTGCATGCATTAGTCCAAATAATCCTCCAGAAAGTATAACAAACAATAACTTGTTTTTTATTACCTTCTTAAACGCCCCTCTATATGCTGCTTCTTCCACAAAAGGCGCCCATATTACTGCAAGCGGTATTGTTATATATAACGGCAAGCTTTCAATTGCCTCTTGATTCATAGACTGATTCTTCTTTGTAATCATAACCGAAATGCTTGATGCTATAGCAAGAGCAATTAAGAGCCATACCAATAGTTTCAAAATATATCTTATAGTTAATCTAAAGTTTTTTGCTATTTTCTTTGTACCTTCTTTAATTTCATCAAAGAATGCCCATATAGCTAAAGCTATTAAAACTACATGTAATCCTATAGCATATATTATTAACCCCGTTAAGGATAATGATTCTAACCACTTAGCTTGTATAAAATTCTGACCAAAATATATAACCAAGAATATTATCATTAGTATCCATTGTTTCTTATTTGTAGTCTTATTTTCTATCGTAAGCTTGTTTACAATTTCATTAAAATCTATTTTTTCCCTTTTTTCTGATTTCACAAATATTAATAATAGTATATTTATTATTGTCGTTATTCTTAAATACATTGTTGGAACCAAAATAAAAAGAAATATATTTCCAACTAGCAAATACTGTTTTGTATATTTTACTTTATCCCAAAATAGCGCGGCAAAAAGTGTTATTAAAATAAATATTGAAAAACCTAAATCTCCAGTATTAACATTACCTAATTTAGACCTAATTTCATTTAACACAGTTATTAAGTACGTTAATTGTCCCGCCATCACAATAAGCAGTCCGCTTTTTATCTTGGCATCTTTATCCATATTATCACTATCCTTCTTTAGTTATATCTTTAGCTATATCTACATCAGATTCATAGTCTTCAAGTTTTCCTTTTACTTGTTGGTATCTATCTTCACCTTTAGCAAGCAAGCACAATACGCCATTATCTTTCATATTATTATATGCTGTATGTATTGCTTCTTTTCTATCCTCTATTATTTCATAAGGTACTGTTATATATGTAGCAAGTTCATTGCATATATCTCTTACCACTTCAAATTGAGGATCGTCTGCTGTTAGATATATTTTATCTGCATATTTACTTGCAACTTCAGACATAGCTTGTCTTCTACCATAAGCTTTTCCACCTGGTGCGCCAAACAATGCGACTATTTCTGAATCTGGATAATCTTTCTTTACTGCTTCGAAAAACTTTTCAAAACTTAATTTATTATGCGCATAGTCTACTATTACTGTCTTATTGTTTCCTCTAAACACATTCATTCTACCAGATACCGTTGTATTTTCTATACCGTATAGAATGTTTTCTTCTTTAACTTGTAAAACTCTTGCTGTAATAATTGCAGCAGTAGCATTTTGAACATTAAAATCTCCCATCATCCTTGTTTTGAATGTGGTTTTATCCCCGTTATCCACAATATCAAATACGAGATACTCATTTTCTCTATGTATATTTGTATAATACACATCTACTTTATCTTTTAATTCTTCTGATCCAAAAGTTAATAGTTTGTCTGCATCTTTCGCTGCATCTAAAACCGCTTCTAAATAATCTGTTTCATAGTTTACTATTACAGTTTTACATTTCTTTAAGAATTCTAATTTTGAATTCAGATAATCGTTAAAGTTAGGATGTTCCGCCGGACTTATATGATCTTCAGATATATTTAAGAACATTCCTATATCATACTTTGTATTTAGTATTCTTTCGGTTTTAGTTGCTTGAGATGACACTTCCATAACAAGATAATCCAAATCTGATTCTACAGATTCAGCTATATATCTTTGCAATTCTATAGCTTCTGGCGTAGACAAATGTGACTCTTCACATCTTTTGCCAGTATATGTTTCAATTGTAGATAAAAGCGCTGTTCTCTCTCCCTTTTCAAGATTTAGTATATTATGTATATATGTCGCTGTAGTTGTTTTACCTTTTGTTCCAGTTAAACCAACCATTTTTATTTTGCTATATGCTTTTCTAAAGAACTCTTCTGCACACACAACCATCGCATGTCTAATATTAGGTACAACTACAAGACCTGCATTTTGTATATCATATTCTTTTTCTGCTACAACAAGGATTGCCCCTCTAGCTATTGCGTCTTCTATATATTCCACTTTAAAGTTAGCGCCTTTTACAAAAAACACAGAATCTTTAGTAGCAGCTTTAGAATTGTATGTTATATCCTTTACTTCTACATCATTTGTATTTTCATATACTACTGTTTTTGTAACGCCGCCGTTATTTTCTAATAATCTTATTAACTCCTTTACTGTCATAGTAACCTCCGTTAGTCGTATTATACCATTCTAGTTCATCAATGTAAATAATTATGTGTATATGACAAGTGCTTTTATTATTCTCGGATGATTGTTATTTGCTTCTTCTATAACATAGCCAACCATACATACTTCACCCATAATTCTAGACATGTTTAGCTCATTGGTTTCCATGTTACTTTTCTTTAACCAAACGCAATCTTTATTCATTCTCACAAACACATCTTCATTTTTGCTAGTTACATCGAACTCATCATATAACTCAATTTTAGATTTAATATAGCATATCGGATGCTTATATTTAGCACCACAATACCTAATTATGCCTTTTAATATTTGTCTGTAAAAAAGCATGTTGTTCATTTCCTTTATATCCTGGATATTTGCGTATTCTCTAATTATGCTAGACTCATCAGCATCAATATACGAAGCTCCTAATTTGCCTCTTTTATCTCTCCTTTTTTCTTTATATCCATCATGTTTTTCTTTTCCTTGATTTAACTCATTACTTTTTCCATAGTCCGCATTTATAGAATAATCCCTCGTACGTCTTTTAGTGTTCGCTCCAATATACGATACTAGTCCAACGTCCGGGGGATCTATGTTTAGTTGTGCATATATGTTTTTTAATGCATATTTATCTTGATAAATCATATAATATGGGCGGTCATCAGACCACCCATCTAAATTCTTGCTCATATTATATTTTATTAATTAAATCTCTAATTATACTTTAGTATATTCTTTTTCTATTTTTATTTTCAAAAACAAATATATCTTCTAACTTGTGATAAGATACTGTAGTTTGCTTTGAATCTTCCCAACCATTAAAGTTCATATAATATAATTCTTCTAATAATGTTTGTATTGAATATAAGCTATCCATTCTAAATTCAATAACAGGTGAAGATAATTGTTTATTTATTATCTTTATTAATTTGCTTCTTAAACTTTCTGTATACTGTATTTGATAGTCGTTATGTGTATAAAAATTATACTTTGTTCCTTCACACTTAATTATATCAAACTCACCATCTATCGTATGTGTTAACATCAATTGTTCATCTGATAAATTAAAGTATCTATGTATCACTGCTTTTGCGCCATTTACTTCTGTAGTATTAGATGTAGCGTCTACATGATAATATTCGTTATCTAATCTAACAACATTCCAAGCATGAGCAACTTCACCTATTTTACCAGTAATCATTATTGAATAGATTCCTGCTTTTTCTAAAAGCAGCATATATGCTTTAGATATTCCATCACAAACCGCATTACCTCTTACTAACGCTTCATATGAAGTATGTTTTTCTACAGGTATTTTCTCTATATCTGAGAAATTATAATATGAAACCCTTTTAAGTAACGCATCATGTAATGCTACTTCTTTTTCAAGATCTGTCATTTTATCATGAAGCGCTTCATGTACAATTTGTTCTATTATATTATTTAATTCTAAATCTTTTTTATCCTTTTCTTTTTTATCTGCCACAGTATAATTTAATTTCAAAATTGTATATTCTACCGGACCAAGTTTTATACTTTTTACATTATAATCTTGTGGTAAATAATAATATTCTGGTCTATCATTATATATTGCAGATAATACTACTGTAACATCTGATTTTACAGCTACATTTTTAACAAATCCAAAATGTATATCCTTTGTCAGCTTTTGTATTTCTTGATCTATCTTGATATACTTTATTTTTTGTTCTTCATTTAACTGATTGTAATAATATAGTGAAGTATATTCTTCTGCTGTAAGCAATGATTCATCTATATTGAATGTATCAATTACATTCTTTATAAAGAAGCCCAATGCAACAACTATTATTATTAAAAACCATATGTTTACAAAAGATTTTTTCATAAGTTACCTCTTTATTCCCCATAAATATCTACTGGTTTCTTTGTTCCTACTGCTATTATTGTTGGTGTTGCACCATAACTATCTGAAGATAGTAATGTCTTAGATATAACTTTACCCTTTAAGCTTACTGTTTTATATGCCACTGATTTATATCCGTTTGCACCTTTTTGTATTGTTTTTGTTTTTCCTTCTAAAATACTGCTATCATTTTGTTTTTGAACCTTAGGTGAAATATACTCTGTTACCCAAGATGTTAGTTTTACATCATATTCCACATCTTCTTTAGTTCCATATATTGTTACTACCAACTTTTTATTTGTTGTAGTTGTTGCAGAAATTTTTATTGGATAATTTCTAGTATTTTTGAACTTAAAGTCCGTATATGGATAATATATAGTAGCGTCTAAACTTACTGGCACATATCCTACTGGAAGTGCGTGTTGACTTCTTGCCACTATTCCCATATTTGCATATAACGCTGCTACATAAAGCGATGAAGATAATTGACAAACGCCACCGCCAATTTCCTTTACAACTTTTCCGTTTTTGAAAACTGCCGCAGATTTAAATCCTCTAGATGCTAATCCACAATCTCCCATTGTTTTATTAAATGAGAATGTTTCACCCGGCATTACTATAGTGCCATTTAACATTTTAGCAGACAATTTTACATTGCTCGCTCTATTAGCATCCGAATTTGAGAAATCTGATGTATAACTACCTAAGTTATCTTTATATAATGTTTTAGTTAACGCTTGTATTGTAACATTAGGTTGTGTCGTTGTTAGTTTATATTCTATAACTTTACCTTCAGCTAAATTTTCTTCCTTCGCCAATACTTTTCTTAAATCTTCTTTATCAAAAGTAGTACCAAATTCATGTTTATAATAAACTGCTGGTTTTACTGTTTCATCTGCATATGCATCTTTTGCATCCTTATGTACATCTGCAAACAGCACATCTACATCTATATCTTCACGTTCCGCATCTTCTAACTTTACTTCATAAACAGTTGCAACTTCATCTAAAATAGTATCTATAAGTTCAGACTTAAATTCTGTAGCAACAAAATCTTTACCTTTAGCTCCTTTAGTTATTATTAAAGTATTTGTTTCCTTATCTACTGTATAAGTATCATCTTTAACTCTTTCATCTACTTCAAGGATTGCTTCTGTCGCAACGTTTGCTAATTTGTTTTCAGTATAGGTATATTTAAGATCTATATTTTGTTTTTCAAAATATGCTTTTACAATATCTAAATTGTTAATAACAATATTTTTGTTTTTATCTCTACCATAAGCCATTACTTCAACAACCATTGCATTTTTGTCTAAAGCTAAATCTATAGAATCCGCAGTTACTACTATTAACTCTTTTTCACCGTTTTTTATTGCGATTTGTTTACTTGTAACTTTTGTCCAATAGTCATCGATGTATTTTTCGACTTCATCTCTAGTCTTACCAGACATATCTACACCATTAAGATAAATGTTAGAATAAACCTTATCGTTTAACTTGTTCGCTAAAGCAAAAGCAACTAAGCATATAACAATTACCGCTGCTATTATGCCAGCAATCGCTAATCCTTTACTTAATCCCGCAAACTTAGACTTACTTTCGTCTACAATTTTTGGTGCCTTTTCTTTTTTCTCTTTCTTTTCTTTCTTCACTTTTTTTGGTGTTTCATCAACCGGATTTTCATGAACTACAGTTTCAGTAGTTGACTCATCAACTACTTCTATAGTCTCTTTATTTTCTTCGCTTGACGCTTGTTCTATTACTTCGTTTTTTACTTCGTTTAGTTCTTGTTCTGGCGAATTATTACCCTTATTTTTCTTCCCCAAAATTCATTCCTCCTAATTTTGACATATTCACTCATTTATATTATCACAAAGTGTTTTTTTTGGCAATATTTTTAATGTTATTTTACATCCGCTAACGCTATTATTTACACATTTTGTAGTTTTGTGTCAAACAAGCACTAGTTTTATACCGTTTTGTCTACTTTTACACATTTTGTTGCATCATGTATGTACGTACTGTAAAATGGTGTCAAACAGTGTAACTTGAGGTGATTTTATGAACGAAAATGTTAATACTACATGCATTTGCAACTCAGCATGCGACAAATGTATTATAAAAAAGACAATCGAAAACAATATTTTTACTATCTTTGGAAATATCTCTAAAAACAATAATATTGTTTTACGTTATCACGGTGAACTTATTGACAGTATATGTTATGAGAAATATGAAAACAACTTATACATTAAATATTTTTTCGACGACGATAAAGTAAACACCAAGCACCAATGTTTAGGTAAATGCACAAAATGCGTAGGTGAAAACTATTGCACTCTGATAGACCTAGATACACACAAAAAAATAACATTCTCTTTTTGTACAAAAGACAATATAGATAAAGAAGATTTAATGAGCTTTAATTTGACTATATCCGAGGACCTAGTTTCTTCAATTATAGATAAATATGATGATAAGCCAAATGAAAATCTTCCTGTAGTTGAAAGTAAGAAGGAGCTTAAAATAAAAAACATATTGCAAATAATAAAAGACTACTTCGCACTACTAAAAAGAAAAATAACAAGCGTTTAATACGCTTGTTATTTTCATACATATAAGTTTTATCTTCCTTTTGCTTGTTGCTTTTCTGCTCTAAGAAGTTGTTCATATATTTTTCTTTCTTTATCTGTAATTGTTGTAGGTGGTGTAAGAGAAGCTTCAAGAATAAGTTTTCCTCTTGTTCCGTCAGCTGTTGTATATCCTTTTCCTTCTACAATAATTTTATCTCCTTCTTTTGTATTAGCTGGCACAGTAACTTCTATACTATCACCAAACATTTTTATTCTTATCTTATCTCCAACGATTGCTTGTGCATAAGATATAGTTAGCTTTGAATGTAGATCTAATTTATCTAATTTCACATCTTGTTGCTCTTTTAATTTTACTGTTATTATTAAATCTCCATTTTTACCGCCGTTTTTACCAGGTTTACCTAGTGCTGCAAGTCTTATCTTCTCGCCTTCTTTAATTCCTTTTGGAACTTGTACTGTATATGTATTTACCTTGCCACCAGCTACTTTTAATGACACTTTCTTTTCTGCACCATACAAACCCTCTTCTAAAGCAATTTCTAATATAGCTTCTATATTATCCCCCTTCTTAGCGATTTTTTTAGAAGCAATGTTTACCTTAAATTCACTTGCCTTTGTTTTTATTGTTTGTGTTGCATCTTTTCCAAATCCAAGTATAGTAGAAACAAACTCATTTGCAGTATTTTCATTCTTCACTCCGTACTTCTTAGTCTTTTCTTTCTCTACCTTTGGTGGTGCACCATAATTATATCTTACAACTTGTCTGTCGTATTTCTTCTTCTTATCTTTATCCATAAGAATATCATAACCAACTGTTAGATCCTTAAATATTTCTTCCATTTCAGGTTTTCCAACATTGGCATCAGGATGATATTTCTTAGCTAATTTCCTATAATTTTGCTTGATTTCTTCTTTGCTAGAGCGTTTATGCACTCCAAGTAAAGCATAATAATCCTTTGGTTTCATAGCTACCTCTCTTCTATATTTATTGCTACGTTTATTGCAAGCTTATTATATCATAATTTGTCCTTTTTTCAACCCTTTTTAGTTGCAATTTAGACATTTTTCATATATAATAACGAGTAGCAATAGGAGGGTATTATGGAAGAAAATAATTTGCTAAACGGAGGACATATTGTTCCTGTAAAAATAGAAGACGAAATGAGACGTTCTTACATAGATTACGCAATGAGCGTTATTGTTGCTCGTGCACTTCCAGATGTTCGTGATGGTTTAAAACCAGTTCATAGAAGAATCTTATATGTAATGAGTGAACTTGCTTTATGGCCAGAAAAACCATATAGAAAATGTGCTGGTATAGTTGGTGACGTTTTAGGTAACTACCACCCACATGGTGATGCTGCCGTTTATGACGCGCTTGTTAGACTTGCACAAGATTTCTCTTTGCGTTATCCATTAGTTAATGGACATGGTAACTTTGGATCTATAGATAACGATCCACCAGCCGCAATGAGATATACAGAAGCAAAACTACACAAGATTGCTGTAGAAATGCTTACAGATATTGATAAAGAAACTGTAGACTATGCACCAAACTATGATGACAGACTTATGGAACCAACAGTTTTACCTGCTAAGATACCAAACTTACTTGTAAACGGTTCATATGGTATCGCAGTTGGTATGGCATCTAACATTCCACCACATAACTTAACTGAAGTTGTAAACGGAACTTGTGCTATGATAGACAATCCAGATATAACTGATGAAGAACTTATGGAACATATTAAAGGACCAGACTTCCCAACAGGTGGTATTATAGTTGGACACGATGGTATGAAATCTGCATACAAAACAGGTCGTGGAAAAGTTTGCCTAAGAGCTAAAGCAGAAATTGAAGAAGATGCTAAAGGTAGATTCCACATCGTTATTACAGAAGTACCTTATAAAGTTAACAAAGCAGCTCTATGCTCAAACATAGCTAAGCTTGTTAATGATAAAGTATTAGAAGGTATTTCAGATATACACGACTTCTCAGATCGTGAAGGTGTTAAAGTTGTTATAGACCTTAAAAAGGATGCAAATCCAAATGTTGTTCTTAATATGTTATTCAAACACACAGAACTTCAAACAACTCAAAGTATGATAATGCTTGCTCTTGTTAATAACGAACCTAAAATATTAACATTAAAAGAGATACTATATCATTATATTGAGCACAGAAAAGATATAATAATCAGAAGAACTAGATTCGATTTAGCTAAAGCTGAAGCTAGACTTCACATATTAGAAGGTTTAAGAATAGCAATCGACCACATTGATGAAATTATCCAAATCATCAAAGGTGCTAAAGACGATAACGAAGCTAGAAGCACATTAATGGAAAGATTCGGACTATCTGAAATCCAAGCTCAAGCAATTCTAGATATGAGATTAAAAGCTTTAACAGGATTATCTAGAGATAAAATCGAAGCAGAATACCAAGCATTACTTGAAACTATTAAGCACTTAAAAGAAATACTTGAAAGTGAAGCTTTAGTACTTCAAATAATCAAAGAAGACTTAATCGAAATGAAAAATACATACGGTGATGAAAGAAAAACAATGATTGTTCATGGTGAAGGCGAAATAGAAATAGAAAGCCTAATCAAACAAGAAGACAATGTTGTTACAATAACTCATTTTGGATATGTTAAGAGAATTTCAGTTGACGCATACAAGAGTCAACGTCGTGGTGGTAAAGGTGTTACTGCTATGGGTACAAGAGAAGATGACTTCGTAGAGCATCTATTCGTATCTTCTACTCATGACTACATCTTATTCTTCACTACATTAGGTAAAGTATTCAAACTTAAAGCTTACGATTTACCTGAAGCTTCAAGAGTAGCTAAAGGTACTGCAATAGTAAATCTACTTCAACTTGACCAAGGTGAAAAGATTGCTGCAGTTATCCCAGTTAAGAACTTTGATGAGAAGTTGAATGTATTAATGGCTACTAAGAATGGTCTTGTTAAGAAGACTCCATTATCTGAATATTCTAACATACGTAAAACTGGTATCATCGGTATTACATTAAAAGATGAAGATGAAATCATAGATGTAAGAATAACAGATGGAACAAGTGATGTAATACTTGTAACAAGAACTGGTTTATCTATTAGATTCAATGAAGAAGAAGCTCGTCCAGTAGGAAGAACTTCAATGGGTGTTAAAGGTATAACTCTTGGTAAAGACGATTATGTTATAGGTATGGAACCAATAACATCTGAAAAAGATAACTATATCTTAGCAATCACAGAAAACGGATTTGGTAAGAGAACTGAAGTTGAAGAATACAGACCACAATCTAGAGCAGGTAAAGGAATTCTTACATACAAAACAACAGAAAAAACAGGACACATTATAGGTGTTAAAGTTGTAACAGACAATGATGATGTAATGTTAATCACTGCTTCTGGTGTAATAATAAGAATTAAAGTAAATGACATATCTATACTTGGAAGAAATACTCAAGGTATAACACTAATGAGAACTTCTGAAGGCGGTAGAGTTGTTAACCTAGCAAAACTTGTATCTGAAGATGTTGAAGAAACTCCAACAGTGGATAATCAACTAACTATGGATATAAATTAATTTAAGTTAATATAATTAAATAAAGTAAAACGAGAGAACAAATTGTTCTCTCGTTTCTTTTAATTTTGTTTACTTTGTTACTTCACATCTCTGTAAAGCTGCTCAACATAAGCATCAATTTCACAAGCCTTTTTCTCAATATCCTTAAGAAGAAGGAACTGGTTCATGAAACGATCTTTGTTGTGCGTCTTATACTTGATCTTGAAGTAGGTATCGTTGTTGATGTAGTCCGTAAGGAATCTAAGCGCAAGCTCATAAGTAAGCACACGGATAGAAAGTCCAATACAACGAACTTCATCATAAGTAAGTGAGCATGCCATCTCTTCAAGATATCCCTTAATGTATGCTTTTGCAAGTTCAATCTTAAGGAAAATCTTTTCAGGATTTGTTTCATCCTCAAAAGAATTGGCACAAGCCGAACGAATTCCATCGCCAATATCATAAAGCACTGAGCCGGGCATAACGGTATCAAGGTCAATAACAGCTACTCCTTTATTGGTTGTAGTGCTCATCAAGATATTATTCAACTTGGTATCGTTATGAGTTACTCTTACAGGAATGGTTCTGCCGAGTTTGTTGTAGATTGCCGAATACTCCTTAATCTTCGAGATGAGATAAATAATCTCTTCCGAACACTCGAACGCTCTGTTGGTAATACCATTTTCGATTGCAACAAGCAATGCATCGAAACGCTTGGGCGTATTGTGGAAATCCGGTATTGTGTCTGCAAGCATACTTACAGGGAAGTCGCTAAGAAGCATATGGAATGCCCCAAAACATTTACCTGCATTATATGCAATTTCTTCGGGATTTTCAGCATCCTCAAAGTTGTTGTAGGAAATACAATCATCGATGTATTCATACACACGATAGTACTCCTTCTCTCCCGTCTCATTGATATGCGTATACATAGGTTCATCCGTTACAGTTGCCACATAACTCAAAGTCTTGTATCCGCTTTCAGGCATGGACTCAAGTCTCTTTTTGATGTGTTTACTTACCAAACCTATATTACGCATTACCAGATACGGTTCCTTAAAAACATTACTGTTGATTTTCTGAAGTAAGTACTTTGCACTTCCTTCGGGGGTCTCGTATGTAAGCAAGTATGTAGAGTTGATGTTGCCTTGTGCATTCTCTTCAGCTGATACAAGTTCTCCATCAATTCTGAAGTTGCTCACCACTTCTCTAATCTTGTTATCCATTTGTTTAATCCTCCTGAATCGCCATATAGTTAATGGCTGTATTTTTTTAGTCACTTTCTCTATTATACCATTTTTTAAGATTTTAGTCAAATTTATGTCACCTTGCAAAGAAGAACAAGCGCCTGAAAGCGCTTGTTCTCTGTGTTTTATCATATTATATTTTTACTTACTATTTTATTAATTCAAAATCTGTTGTTGTTCCTAATTTCACTGGTACATTTGCCTTCAAACACACCACCGGACGTACACCACGATTATTATTGTTATAACTAAGATGATTAATTTCACTTCCATGATATGCATACATTATATTATATACTCCATATGCAGATGGTGAGGCTAACCACACAGATGAACTTGCTGCATTACTCCAAATATATAATTTATCTACTTCACCTAATGTACAATTAACGGTATTATTTATATAATACCCGACTAATTTGTTAGCAGTTAATACCAATTCATTTTTAGAAGTGTTTCTTTCAGCCAATCTTTTTGCATTCCAACTTGATACAAACATTTCTGCCGTTGGTGTTCCTATTGCGCCTTCAATATATTCTGCATAATCATCTGTCGTGTTTACAAACACGCTCCATATATTTTCATTTAATAAATAAGTTACAGATTTTTCATTGAAATTTGTACTATAATCCAACCAATTTGCCATCCATTTTGCACTCGCAGTTTCAGGAACAGGCAAAGCTACCGCATCTTCATTCCAATATATCTGTCCTACCACTTTAGTTTTATTATTTCCTAATTGCACTACCGCTTCAGATATATTCACACCAGTCTCTGTAAGTAATCTGGTAGGCATTTTATCATATGCCAATTTTTCACTTGCTATTAGATACACATAATCTTTAGTGTGATAAAATATTTTCCAATCCGTTACCCCATTTGCTTCATAATTTATAGTTTTTCCATAATCTAATGGTGTTAATATAGCGCCTAGGTTCCTTTTAATATTTCTATTTCCTATTGTTATCCCTGTATTTGTTATATTTATTTGCCAATTTTGTTCTGTTATACCTTGCTCTTCGAGCTTTATCTTTACAGACTCTATTAAATTTTCATCTCTTTTGTTATTGGTATATGCATCTGCCCATACTAACGCAGCAAAATCTTGAACTTGCGATTCGTTTGTTAAATCTATTGCTTGATTTGCCTTATCTATTATACCCGCATTTTTCAAAGAAATTACAATAGTCGTAGCTATAATAACCATTACGATTATTGTTATTACTAATACTATTAAAGATATACCTTTTTCTTTTTTCATACTTATTACCTTTCTTTTGTTCATCTATTCTAATATTTTTATTCTAATACAAATTTTATTTTTATTCAAGTGGAATATATTTGCGATATAATAAAACAAGGCAATGATTTTGCCTTGTTACATATTACTAATTATATTCCATAAAACTCTCTTGCGTTATTATATAATACTTCTGCTAACTCTTCTTTATCCATTCCTTTTATTTCTGCAAGTTTTTCTATAACTTCATGTATGTTAGAAGAATCATTTCTAGTACCTCTTTTGCTTTGTGGAGCTAAATAAGGGGCATCTGTTTCTGTCATTATATTCTCTAACGGCATTTCTTTTAATACATTAATAGCCGTTTCTGTGCGTTTATATGTTATATTTCCGCCAACAGATATCTTGTACCCATTTTTAATAATGAACCTTGCTGTTTGTTCATTAAGATCAAAACAATGGAACATTATTTTAGATGGTTTCTTTTCTGTTTGTTCTAGCATTTCTACTGTATCTATACTAGCATCTCTTGAATGAATTTGTACTGGAAGTCCAACTTCATATGCAAATTCTAGTTGTTCTTTGAAAAGTTTCTTTTGCTCTTCTTTGAACTCTTTGGTATAGTGGTAATCTAGTCCTATCTCTCCAATTGCTACAATCTTTCCACTATCTTTGTTATCCTCATAAAGTTTTCTTAATGCCTCTATGTTATCCCCATTATTCACATATTCGGGGTGAATACCTATAGTAGCATAGACATTAGTATATTTTTTAGCGTTTTCTATAGCCCCAATTGAAGATTCAATTCCAGCACCCGCATTAATTACAAATTCTACACCAGCTTCTTTTAGCTTAACAAACACTGATTCTTTATCTTCATTATATGCTTCATCTTCATAGTGCGCATGTACGTCTATTATTCTCATTATCTCATTATTGGCAGAGTTACTATTACCTCTGTTCCTACTCCTTCTTCGCTCTTCATTTCTATAGTTCCTTCATGAGCTTCTACAATTTCTTTAACAATAGAAAGGCCTAGTCCAGTTCCTCCCATTTGTCTCGAACGAGCTTTATCTACCCTATAGAAACGTTCAAATATTCTCTTTAAGTCTTTTTCTGGAATACCAATTCCGTTGTCTACAAATTTAAGATATGCTTTACCACCCGCAGCTCCAACGTATACAGTAATCTCGCCACCATCTGGTGTATATTTTATACTATTAGATATGATGTTAGTCATAACTTGTTGTATAGCATCTTTACTTGCAAGAACTGGTCCTGGTATCATATTAACTACACATTTTAAGTTGTGTTTCTTTTCTTTTGCAACATATTGTAGATTCTCTACAACTTGTTTTGCAAGGTCGTCAATATTTAGTTTATTTCTATCCCAAACATTCTTTTTATAGTCAAATCTAGAAAGTTGTAGTAAATCTGCAACTATTCTATCCATTCTATTTGCTTCATCATTAATAACCTTAGCAAACTTCTTTATCTCTTCTGGTTCTAAATCTCTATCCATCATTGTTTCAGAATATCCCTTGATAGAACAAAGTGGTGTTTTTAACTCGTGAGAAACGTTTGCAACAAACTCTTTTCTCATGTTATTTAACTTTTCATTCTCAGTAATATTCTTAAGGATAGCTATAACCCCCATTGGAAGTAGCTTTTCGTTATGGTATGGTACTAATACTACGCTTAATACATTGTCGTTTACTTCAACCTTTTCTTCTAGGTTTTTATAGTTAGATAAGTATAGTACTTTATCGAAGTCTACTTTTAATTTAAGCTTTTTCATTATCTTATCGTAAGTATCATCTGCATCAGATATATCTGCAAAAGATTTTGCAGCGCCATTAATATGTATTACTTGCTTTTGCATCGAGAACGCAATAACACCATCATCCATTCTATTTAGAATTACAGATGTTTTACTTTCTTGGCTATCTAATTCGAATCTATTCTTAAGCAAACTGTTTAGTATTTCACTATATGAATTAATTAGTTGTTGCATTTCTTCTAATTTAGTAACATTTGCAAGATGTCTACTATCTACATTTTTTCCATCCCTTAAATTCTTCATAGAACGTTCTAAC
>JAZOWO010000008.1:0-10624 GCA_045659265.1 Clostridia bacterium
AATTATTAAAAAAATTAATAGTATTCCAATTATTATAAAATATATCATATCCTGAATATTAATAATATTTTTCTTTGGTTTCTTTATTTTTCTTATTGCTCTAAAAATATCAAAAACAAGGCTAAAAATCATTCCTGTTACTACAAATATAAAAAAATTAATAGTTTCAATTTGTAAAGACAAGTTTATCACCTACTTAAATATTTTACTAAACATTTTTCCCTTCTTTTCTATCTCACTTTCACTATATACAAGTGCTATAATTTTACCTTCTACACTAAGTTCAGAATTATCTAAATTAAGCTTATTCATTTTTAGATCCATCCCCTTTATTGTAAGTATTCCCATTTCAGTTTCAACAAGAACTAACTCATCATCAAAACTGTGAATATCTTTTACTCCTGTTAATGTTAGCTTTGCTCTATTCTCCATTATTACATTATGCATTGCTTGTGTTTTTTTATCTTCCATAAAACTCACCTTCTATATAATATATATTCACATTGTCCATACAATATGCTAATAATCTAAATTATATTAATAAGCCTGAAATGCAAAAAATAAAAACGTTTAAGCTTCCTTAAACATTTTTATTTTATCTTTTATTCTTTATCTTCTATTTTTTATTATTTCTTATCAACAACCTTTAGTGTCGTCGCATACTTCATCTTTAGGATATACCTCTAATATAAGTTTTGTTAGCTTGTCTTTCAATTCATTAGTTGCTTCTTCTGTATAATACTCTTCTGTATCTGCTCCAGATATTAAAGATGTATCATTATTATGACCTATTATCTTTCCACTCTTTATAAAATAAACATCTGGCACATATATACGTTTGTTACCGTTATCATCCTCGTGTAAAAACTCGCCTAGTTTTTCTATAAGTTTTTTATAATCTTCCGTATTTTTTGCTCTGTCTTGTTTAATATTGCAGTAATACACTTCTGGAACATCGTTAGCTGTTATAACTTCATTTAGAATTGGCACATAACTTCTACACCATTTACAGTCTTTAAATCCAAACAATATAATCGCTTGATCATCATCTAAAGTTTCATATGCTTCTTTAGCAGATATTATCTTAAATACGTTGTCTAACGGAACATTCTCATATTCTATATAAAATTTTTCTGCATCTGTCATTTCATTCTTTACATAGTACGATTTTGCTAAGAGTACCATTAATGTGATTAATGCTGCTACTATAACAAACGCTACTATTATTTTTATTTGGTTCTTTTTTGGTATTTCTAGTTTCATATCTTCTACCTCTTTATTACGCTTTTGTATGTTTATATCCTTTTGGCAATTCAAACAACTCTCTCTTTACTGTCTTTTTAGTTACAATTACATTTATCTTTCTTTCATTATCACCAGTAATTATTTTAATATGTCTTAGTTCATCACCAACAAAATAATATCTAATCTTAGCATCCTGATGAGTATATTCTTGATAAACATATTCTACTCCGCTTTCTTTAACTTCAACATCTGCCACATATCTTTGACCAAAATCTGATAAAAGATTATATTCTGATGCGCTAAAGTCTACAGGTTTTTTTGCCTCAACAATTACTTTATATACTTTTACAATGGAATACACACTGTCCCCATTAATTACGACATGTCTATTTAGTTCTTCTGAATATATTGCAGATTTAGAGCCCTCACGAGTATATTCTATTGTCGCTTGTTTTATTTCTTCATTCCAATTGTTAGCTCCAAACTCACCTAAATATCTTACTGTATATACATTTCCTAAATTCTCTATATATTTAGCAAGTTTACCATTTACATGTGTTAAATTCACTTTCGTGTTATCTATTATTACTTTTGGCTTGTCTGAAAGTTTAACAAAAGCAATAAATATAACAAGTAGTAGTACAGCTATTAATATAAAAAAGCCAGACATAAAGATTATCTTTTTATTCTTTTCAATCTTCTTTTGAAGCCTTTCTTGTTCTTTTATTTTTTCTTGTTCAAAATCTAATTTTAACATTATATATTCCCTTCCCTTACATTGTGGAATAAATGCTGTTGTACAATTCCAGCATATTTTCCAAACTTATCTTTTGCATACTCAGATATTTCTTTTATACTTGTATTATCCTTAAAATATAGTTTTTCCATTATTCTTTTTACCCATACGTCAATAGGGAAAACTTCTCCTCTTTTGAGCGAGAATAACAATATGCAATCTGCAACTTTTGGGCCTATACCCATTAATGACATTAATGATTTTCTAGCATTTTCCGTGTCCATATTCTCTAAATTCATTAAAAAACTCTTATTATCTAAAAAGTAATTAATTACATTTTTAATGTATCTAGCTCTAAAGCCTGTCCCACATTCTAAAAGATCGTCAATTGTTATATTAGCTATTTCTTCTAATGTTGGAAATAAATAATATTCATTATTTTCAAACAATACTTTCTTTCCATACTTTCTACTTATATCTTTTACCGAACGGCTTATTCTTTTTATATTATTATTTGCAGAAATAATATACGATATTATTGTCTCAAACAACGGTTGATTTAATATACGAATACCTGAAGAATATTTTAACGATTCTTCTACATTCTTATCTATTTTGGCTATTTCTTTTTCTAAAAATGAATAGTCTTTATTTAAATCAAAATATTTACTAACAGCTTGTTCTAAATTAGTTGTTAAAGAAGACCATATTAGAAGTTTATTGCCTTGCTGTTTTATTTTAATTACCCTGTCTTCTATTACACCAATATATGTATTATCCTCTATACATTCCCATCTAAAGCATTGCCCACATTCTAATGTATACTTCAAATTGAAACATTCTACATTTAGTTCTAAATCCGGTTTCATACTTTTCACCCTATATATGCACATTATATATTAAAGATTTTTTAATTTCAACCATTTTGTATATGTTATGGATAGTTTGTTTTATTGAAAAAATAGCTATTTTGTGATAGAATATATTGGAAAATATATATTAAAAGAGGTGTAACATGATTGACTACAAAATCTTGAAACAGCGATTAGAACTTCTACCCCAAAGCACAGTTGTGCTTATTGCAGGTCATAGAAATGCGGACTATGACTCCATAACATCTTGTATTGCTCTTGCAAAAATACTCTCAAAGTTAGGCTATACAGCCTATGCTTTAATAGAAAAAGCAGATATGGATAAAACCTATTGGTTGGATACATCTTGTGTTCTTAATACATACGATGAAAACCAAGAGTTTAACTTCATCATGCTTGATGCTAACAGAAAAGAAAGACTCGGACGGTTTGAAATACTCTTTAGCAACGCTAGAACTACTATCTGCATAGATCATCACGAAGGTGGAAATAACGAAGCTAATTATTCATTTATAGATAAAGATATAAGCTCTACCGCAGAAATTATTGCACATCTCATAAATGAACTTGATGATTCGTTATTACTTAAAGTTGTAGATGAGGATATTGCCACCTTGCTCTATGCCGGAATAGCTTCTGACACAAATTCTTTTTACAAAAGAGTTACTCCACAAACCATGCTTGTTGCAAGTATGCTTTTGTACCATGGTGCAAACGGAACATTTGCAATAAAGAATGTATGCAAAAATCTTTGTTTAAGAGAAGCTACTATTCTTTCAAAAATGTTTAATAACATCCAATTTGACAGTTTTCACTATGTTGTTCTAGATAGGCATGACGACTTCTTTAAGGACATTCCTTACAGCACTATATTTAAGAAATGTGCAGCATATTTGTATGAACTTATTGATGTAAATGTGTTTGGATTATTCCTAATTGAACTTGATGAAAGCGTATCTGGTGTTCTTAGAAGCAATTGTGATATCAACGTAGATGGACTGGCTACAGAATTCGGCGGCGGTGGTCACAAGAAAGCTGCAGGTTTTGAAACCTACGAAAACATTGAAGTAATTCTTGCAAAAGTAAAATCTTATGTACAAGAGCAAATATAACTAACAAAAAATAACGTTAACTAATTTAGTTAACGTTATTTTATTTATTATTTTCTACTTTATCCTTTTTAGTTACAAGCTCTATCGCTTCTTTAGCTTCTTTGTCCTTGCTTATTTTCATGTATATTAATATTGCCACAGTTACTATAGCATATACAATTACATATGACCAAATTGCTACCCATATAGATCCTTCAATAAGTCCTGCACCTGCTATTGTTGAAGATACTATAGAAGGTATTCTTGCTAAAGTACATAATGTTATAAAACGCATAGGCTTTTCAAGTGGTAATAACCCTGCCATGTATGTAAAGAAATCTTTAGGCATTAATGGTGTTAAATATAATATATATAATACTCTTTCAACAACCTTTGGATTCTTAAACACTTTACTGTTTTGTATCTTTTCAATCAAATCATCATTACAAAAAGTATATACAAGATTAACACCGAATTTTCTTACTAAATAGAAAATTATTGCTGTAGCAAACCAGAATAATATGAGCATAAATATTAGACCGCCTACTGGTCCAAAACATATTCCTGCTAATACTTCCATCGGCTCTCCTGGTAGCATAGGTATTATAACTTGTGATGTTTGTAAGCCAGCTATTAGTAAAGTCCCTTTTAATTTATTTCCACTAATTGTTTCCTTAAATTCCATTCTTGCTTGTTCAGAACCCAAACTTGTTATTACTGGAAACATTGCTACAAATATTATTAATGCAATAATACAGAATATAACTATTGCAATAAGTTTAATAATCTTAGATTTTTTACTTCTATTTACCTTTATTACGTCTTTCAATTTTTATTCCCCTTTTACATGCAAATTATACATTGTTTATTAGTTTTTTTCAATAAGCTCAAGCAAAACTCTTTAACTTGCCAAATTATGTTAAGTATGCTATAATATACGAAGATTTTAATAATATTTTATGCTAATTAGCAAGGAGGATACTTAAATGAATGTATATGTATGTGCAGCATGCGGTAAAAGTCACGTAAAACTGTGGCGGCCGTATATGAATACCGAGCCACTTGTCTGTGCAACCTGTGCAGAGGCACGGCAAAGTCCAAGAGAATACGAAGAGTGCACTTGGAAAGAAAAAAATGACTGCTTTGTAGGAACGCTTACAGGTAAAAAGCTTCCGCTTCCTAGGTGGACAGTAGATCAAAAAGGCAGAGTGCCTTCTTACCGCGGTCCCGGTCCTGAGGGTATGCCAATGGAAATGACTGACCAGTTGATTGTAAGTCTTAAGGATATATCCAAGTCCTATTCTTCTGGTGAGATGACTCTGGTTCCCGCAGTTCCGGATGATGAAGGAAATTTTTGGGGATACACATCCGTTCCCGACGACAAGTGCAAATGGTGGGAAGAACTACCTACTAGATAACACAAACAAAAGTAGTAATACATTCTACTTAATTATTCACAAACTTTATGTTTATTGCTTGGGGGAAGCTAGTAATAGCAAATCCAATCCCACGAGTAAAGAAAGGCAAACATATGTTAGGATTTTGTGTAAACGGCAAAAACATCGAGCTCCTTCCAATCTGCGATAAAGGCAGTATTGGACAAATGGTTATCCTTGGTTCCAGGGTTGATTGGGGCAACAATCCTGATCCTGTAGAAAAACCTCTTTCCAAGTATCCCTATCTCTCGATCTTTACTATAGTAGTGAAGGAATTAGGTGAAGATGGTTATTACATCTTAAGTGATGCTAAGGGTGAGCGTGTCAAGATATATTTGGTTGGAACTGACCATTGGTATCTTTATGATGCGCAAGAATGGTTAAACTTTAACCATTTGCGCGAGACCGAAAAATTTGCTCGTAAGGAACGTAAAATATCTCAATTAGAAGGCCACGTGGATCTTCTTAAAGATATTCTCGTCAAGCAAGGAATTCGTATCGTTACCGAAGGCCAAGCAAAAAAATTAGGAATCGACTAAAAACTAAGCCTGTACTCAAATGA
Organism: Clostridia bacterium; assembly: GCA_045659265.1. Taxonomy (GTDB): domain Bacteria; phylum Bacillota; class Clostridia; order TANB77; family CAG-465; genus UMGS1649. Next base: position 5,943 of record JAZOWO010000008.1, read on the forward strand.
GTACAGGCTTTTGTTTACTTTTTACCTTGTTGTTATTTTACATTCTCTTCAGGAACGAAGACAAATCCAGTAGTAAATGGATGCTCGGTTGCTCCATTATATAATGTCGGACCGAATATATGCATTAATTCCCAAAGTTGAATTTTAATTGTGTTGTATCTCATATAGTAAAGCTTCCTTGCTTCTGTTCCTGTTATTCCAGCTTTGCTACAATAGTCTGACAACACCTTTCTACCAAACACGGTTAGTTTTACATAAACATAGTCGTTTAAATTAATTTTTTTGCAATTATCCATATGTTACCTCCAAATTATTATTGGCTAAAATATTTTAACATTAATATTATATCATATATTGTCAAATTAGGTGGTATCATCTATTAATAATTCATCACCACATTATTCTCGTTACATTAAAATTGCATTAAAAAAATCCTAGAATCATTATTTATCAATGATTCTAGGCATAAAAAATGGAGCGGGTGATCAGAATCGAACTGACGCCATCAGCTTGGAAGGCTGAGGTTCTACCATTGAACTACACCCGCATCCGCTACGATTTATATTATAGCCATTTTAGATAAAAAAGTCAACACTTTTTTATAAAATTTATTAAATATTTATATTTTCTTTGTTCTATCCTTTGCCACATCATCTATACAAGCATATATCATATACAAGTTTGGTAATGTCATAAGCGCGCTAAATATTCCAGATAAATCCCATACCATGTTAGAATATGCAATACTACCTAAATATATACCAAATATATATAACATTCTAAATGCATATGTTACTATTCTTCTTTTAGTTAAATAGCCTATTGCCTGCTCTGCATAATATTCTAAACATGGTATTGTAGCAAGTACAAAAAATACCATACAAATATTTAATAAGACTTTTCCAAACGCTATTTCTCCAAATACACTATTTAACATTTCGCCTGCATTTAATATATTATATTTTCCAGTACTAATAATTGTTACACCTGTAAGCATACATAAAAACAGTGTATCTATTACAACTGACATCGATGCTACACTTGCTGCTTTATGTATATCTTCATCCTCTACTGCAGCTGTAAACATTGGAGCTGTCCCCATTCCCGCTTCATTAGAAAACAACCCTATAGAGAACCCTTTTCCAATTACTTTGTTTACGCCTAAACCTACTACTCCTCCTACAAACTGTTTAGCACCGAATGCTACAGATATTATTTCTTTTAGTCCAGAAAATATATTTGTACAATTTTTTGAAAGAATTACAATACATAACGCAATATATGTTAGCGAACAGAGTGGAATTACAACGCTACTTAATTTAGCTATTCTATGTTTTCCACCAATTACTACATATGCAGTAATTACAGCTAAAATTATCCCCACTGTTTGTTTAGAAATGCCGCTACTGTTATTTACAAGTTCAGATAAAGAATTCGCCTGTGTCATTGTTCCAGAAGTTAGGGCAGATATAACCACAACAAGTGCAAAAATAACCGCTAAATTTCTCTTTCCTAAAACGTCATCTAGAACATACATTGTTCCACCAAAATATCCAGTTCTTCTATCTTTTTTTCTATACATCATTACTATATAGTTTTCAGCATAGGATATAACTATAGAAACTATTCCAGATACAAACATCCAAAAAAGGCTTCCTACTCCACCTGTAATAATCGCCACCGCAATACCAGTTATATTCCCTGTCCCGAGTGTCCCAGCCAGCACACTTGTTAACGCATTAAAATTAGTAATGCGCCCATTTTTGCTTTCTTTTATTATACTTTTACCAAACACACCTTTTATAACATCAAATAGGCTAAATCTTAATTTTACGGTCAATACTATGCTAGTTATAACTAATAATATAATAAACGGGGTTCCCCATATAACGGTATTAATTTTATCTATTATTTCATTAAAAATATCCATACCAAAGTATATTTTCTTTGATATGGATATATACGTATTTTATTTATATAATCTTACAAACAATAACAGTTACATCATCTAATGTTATTCTATTTTGACGACCAACTATTCTGTCCATTATTGCATTCATAAGATCTTTTTCTGTGTATTCTAATACACTTAATTTTTCTACAATTGTTTGTAATTCTTGTTTGTTAACATCACTTTCAGCACCATCAGACATAAGCACTACATACATGCCTTTTGTTACTTCTTTCTCTACTGATGAATGTTGCATACTAGCAAGTAATCCCATTGGTAATGTCTCTTGTTTAATTTCTTCCACTTCATTATTTACAATTACAAATGAACTAGAAGCCCCAAGCTTAATAAACTCTAATATGTTTTTCTTCTCATTTAAGACACACATATCTAAAGTTGAAGAAACTTCTCCATTTTCTTTAAGCTTAACAAGTCTATTTATTATGTTTAATGTTTCCTCATTACTAAATCCGTTTTGCCCCATCTTCTCAATCATATTGATAACAGATGTACTAACTTCTTTAGATTTTTCTCCAGAACCCATACCATCACTTATAGCGATAACCTTATTGTTATCTTTAAGTTCTGTTACTATATATGAATCTCCACTTACTGAGCTGTCTGCTTTTCTTATTTGTTTAACAGTAGCTTTAACTACATATCTACTTGTTGGAAGCAACTTGATTCTAGAACGTTCTGTCTTACTGCTATTTAATACAAGCTTAATAGACATCTTAGTTCCAACTGCATCGCTTACAACTTTTTGTATTTCCTTCTTAGCTTTGTTTATATCTATTATGATATCTGTTATAAACTCATACATTGTGTCTACGTTTTCACCTTTAGTAAACGTATCTTCATAAACAACATATCCTAGATATTTTAATTCTTCTCTAATTCTTTTTTGTTCATGTGTATCGTGTTTTACTGGTTGTTCTTCATTTCTTGCTATATTTTTAATAAAGCTAGATATTGCCTTATATTCTTCTGCAAGTTTAGCATTTGCTTCATTTTCTTTTTGCTTAACAAAACGCATAAGTTTAACATTGTTATACATATCTGTTATGTTTTTCATAATTTGTTCTTGTTTCTCACAATCAACAGGAAGCATAACACTTGTTATATATCCATCGTTTTCTAAGCTATTTGCAATGTGTTCTGACACAGCTTCAAGCTCCTCATTTACACAATTGAATTTATTTGGACATCTTATACATTCATTCTTTTTGTAATCTACAAGATATTTTTTAACGACTTCTTTAGTCTCTGCAACAGTTTCATCTGTCACTGTTGTAGTCATGTGTGAAAGATTATCAAAAACTTCAGATATTGCATTTAATCTATCTTTAGCATCACTACCCGCACCAAGCAAATTTTCATATCCTTTACCTAATCCTGTAAAGCTACCAAACATATCTTCTAGTCTAACAATTACTTTTCTTGGAAGAGCTACTATTATTCCAGATGCAACTAACATTTCTGCTAAACGCACAAATATGTTTATGTCTTTTCCGTATAGACTAGATAATATCATGTTACCTATCACAAAAAGTACTGCCACAACCCATTTATTAGCTCTACTAAGTATACCAGCAATTAATCCCGAGAAAGTAAATGATGTAATTATTAGCGAATTTATATTAGGATTAAGTATTGCATAAACTAGTCCAATTATTACACCTGATGCAACTCCCATCATCCAATCATTCTTCCAACCTAATGTTACTATCATAACAATAAGTGCTACATTTACAAAATTAAATCCAAGTATGTTTATTCCACTAAAAGACATTAGTGCAAATGTTACTAAAACACCTAAGCTAATTATTTCCTCTTTAGAGAATATTATCTTTTTGCTAATATTTAGAAGCATTGTCATACCAGCTGTAAACACTGGATATAACGCTAATACAAGTAGAAAATGTGCTATTCCATCTACTAACAATTTCTTAAATATTAAGCATGTAATTAAGTTAGATGCTAAACACGCAACACCTAATTTCATTAATGTTATATACTTTTTGCTAAAACCTTCTATTTCAACAATAGAAGCTAAAACCGTATAAATTATATATGTAGTTATATAATTTACATATAAACTTAAATCCGACTTAAATACAGCAAACGAAACTAATGTTACTAGCAAAGGCACCATTAAAGGTATATTAAATATTGTTGCTACACCTAACATTACAAAAGCAAAAGGTTTAAGCCCTATAAAATCTACAGTTGCTGTTAAAAGCAACATTATTATATATGGCAAAGTCTTAGAATTAATTAACTTCTTAAAAACTCCAAAAACCTCTTTTTTAGGACTATTCGTCTGTATATTTACAGTTTCATTAACTACCAAATCTTTTTTAAACAACATGTGAACACCTCTTATTTTACATATATTACATCAACTATACTATCATTTTTTGTCACAATTTGATTCTAGTTAAATTTTTAATACTCATTATTTATGGTCTATATTCTATTACAAAAACGTGAAAAAATCAAGTAAAAAGGCATAGTTTTAACTTTAGAGATAAAAAATAACAAGTCATAAAAATATGACTTGTTATATATTTTATTTTACTAAACTAAAATCCGTTGTTGTCCCTCTACTTGCTGGTATTGATGCTTTTAAGCATACTACTGGGCGAAGTCCAGCAGTAGTATTAGTGACCTTACACATTGACGGTCCATGGTAACCAGCCATCGCATATGATATCATATGAAATTCCCA
>JAZOWO010000009.1:0-33043 GCA_045659265.1 Clostridia bacterium
GTCTTTAATACCAATATCTAAGTATCCATCAAATCTAACTAATTCTTTTCCGGTTTCATCATAAACTATAGTTTTAGCTATATTATCTATCGTCACTACATTATTATTTTGCTCAGGATCTATAGTAACTGTTCTTATTACAGATATATACTCATCTTTTTGCATATCTGTCTTCATTATTTCATCCATTCCATATTCAAAGAATTCCCAAACTACTCCTACAGTCATTGAAAAGCAGAACGCAAATAAACATAGATATATTGGAGACAAATTTAACTTATCTGAATTTTTATTTAATATATCTACCAATGAAAATCCTATTGCTCCCATTAAGAATCCGTTTAATGTATGTAGCATTGTATCCCAAAAAGGTATCATTCCATAAAAGTTATTTATCTCACCTAATATTTCAGCTGAAAAAACAAATAACATTGTTATTATTTCAAGTACATTAGGCATATCTATTTTCATATACTTTTCTACAAAAAATGGTATAAGTAATAATATTAATGTAAGTACACAAAGAAGAACATTTTGTAAATCTCCACGCAGTATTTGTAATACCATACAAAGTATAACTAATGCTCTTAATGTAAAATACACAATTAATGTACTTCTATCCTCTTTCCATGTTTCTTTAATTTCTTTTCCTAATCTTTTAACATAACCTATCATAAAACCACCTCATAATTTATTTTAATTCATTTTACTGATATTTTCCCCTTTGAACTAACATATCTTCATTTGATGAGTTTTTGTAAGTAAACAGTATTATATCACAATATAAAATATACACAAGAAAAAGAGATTAATTTATACTTAAATTAACCTCTTTTATATCATTATTTATCTCTGTTTAACATATTTAACAAATTGATTTTGAACATATCTTTTTCAGGGTGGCTTTTACTTACCATTACTCCTTTATACGTAGTAAGTTCAGCTGTATGTCCTTCCAGTATTACATCTGGTAATATTGTATTAAGCATAACAATTCCATTTTCCTCGTACACTGTATATTCTAATGTCACTTTACCATGAACTTTTTCAAACAAACTATCTGCTGGAAGTTTCAATGAATATGTAGTTATCTTTTCTTTTTTGTTTATAGATATAACGTCTCCTAAAAATTCCCCACTTCTTATATTTGGATAATACTCAAACATTAACTTTTTATATGCTAACATATTGTATTTTTTAAGACCTCTTTCTCTTTTCTTAAAATCATTTTCGTCAATATAATCTAAAACATAGACTTTATTTTTCATAATTCTTTTCTCCTCATTATTCTTTTTACTTAAAATAAAAAGCAGACTTGTCTAGTCTGCCTTATAAGTATGGTGCCGAAAGTGGGAATCGAACCCACACATAGTTGCCTATATCAGATTTTGAGTCTGACGCGTCTGCCAGTTCCGCCATTTCGACATAAATAAATTTTGCATGTCGTTATTCTACCACACAAAATTTATTTTGTAAACATATTATATTATTTTATATATAATTTTATTCTTCTATATTTTCTTCTACTTCTTCTGCAATTTCAATATCTAATTCGCCATCTTCTAATGCATATATTTCTGCCATTATTGGTTTAAATAAACGTTCTTTTTTAGCCATTAACACGTAACTATTGTCTTGTTTAATAACATTTGTTATATGTGTTACCGCATCGTTTATATCTCCCATTTTCATATTTATTAACGCCAATGTGTATTCAGCTTTTGTTTTTAGATTCTTATCTAACATCGCTTTTTCCAAGCTATCTTTAGCAAGTTCATATTCTTCTTTAACATAATATAATCTACCAATTGAATAGTATGCTTCATACATCTCATCATCTAGTTCTAACACTTTATCATAAGCTGAGATTGCTTTATTTATTTCACCCGCAGCAGAATATATTACCGCAAGGTTAAAGAATGTATCTACTGTTGCTTCATTATTTATTGCTATGTCTTCATATATCGCTTTAGCTTCTGTAGCATAACCTAAATCTGAGAATAATATTCCAAGCATTTCTTTTGCTTCAGTATATCCTGGATCTAATGTTACTGCTTGATTAAGCATAGCAATAGCTGCTTCTTTATTTCCTTGCTTATCTAAAAGCACTGCAATCTTGTAGTATACTTCTGCACTATCCGGATTTACAGTTAATGAATTTAAAAGTACATCTTTAGCATCAGATACTCTATCTAATTTTTCCAATGCTTTTGCTCTTAAATAATAGAACTCTATATTTTTTCTATCTTGTATAATAGCTTTTGCAAGTAAGCCTTCTGCAAATTCATAATTTCTTACTAAATACATAAATTTAGCTACATAATGAACTAATGTTAATTTAACACTCTTTTCTAATCCCTTTATACTTACTAGTAATATTGGGATTATATACGAGAATATTAACACTAATACTTGCATAAAGTCATTTAACTCTTTACCATTTACTAAACATATTACAAACACTGTTTCTAAGAATATTGCTATTCCTACAAACATATAAAGTACTGGATCTTTTTTAGTTGATGTCTTAGACATCAGTTGTATTATATAAAATACGAAGGTAATTATTATTACTACATTTATTAACCACATATTATCACCTACATGCACATATTATATACTAGTTATCCACATTTTTCAACTATTAGGGGTAAATTCGCACTCGTTAAGTTGCAACTGTTTTTAGTTTGATGTATAATACCTTTGCCTAGAGGTGATAATTTTGAATAAAAACGATTTTAATGAATTAAAAGATATAACAAAAATACATATGATTGGAATTGGTGGAATAAGCATGAGCGGTATAGCTGTTATGCTTAAGAAAACTGGTTTTGATGTAACTGGTTCAGATAGCATGGGTTCAGCAATGGTTGAAATGCTTGAAGCTGAAGGAATTCCAGTACATATTGGTTCTAATGAGAATTTAGTAAAAGATGCAGATATGGTTGTATATACAGCTGCTATTAATCTTAAAACAGATAAGGAATATCTTGAAGCAGTTAGACTTAACAAACCTGTATTTGAAAGAGCTCCATTCTTAGGAAAAATGCTTAAACAATATGATAAACCAATTTGTATAGCAGGTATGCATGGTAAAACAACTACTACATCAATGATAGCTTCTGCCCTTCAAACAGCAGGTGCTGAACCTACAGTTTTAGTTGGTTCTAAATTAAAAGAATTAAACAACTTTAACTACTATATTGGAAAAAACGAATACTTCGTATTAGAATCTTGCGAATATGTAGATAGTTTCTTAAACTTCCCTGGAGATACAGCAATAATACTAAATATTGAAGAAGAGCATTTAGACTATTTCAAAGATCTAGACGATATAAAAGACTCATTTGCTAAATTTATTGGTATTATGCATGAAAACGGTAAGTTAATAGTAAACAAAGATGATGAAAATACAGAAGATGTGTTAAAATTAGCCAAAGAAACTATTGAAACTAAAAACATTTCTGTATACACATACTCTACTAAATCTACAGACGCGGATATGTATGCAACAAATATCTCTATAGCAGATAACAAATGTTATGAATTTGATGCATATTACAATAACACATTACTTACTCACGTAAGATTAAACGCACCAGGTGTACACAATGTTTCAAATGCACTTGCAACACTTCTTGCTTGTGTTGTTAATGGTATAGATGTTGAACTTGCTAAAGCTGGTCTTGAAGAATTTACTGGCGCAAGTCGTAGATTTGAATACAGAAAAACAATTGGTGAAAATGTTAATGTTTATGATGACTATGCTCACCACCCAACAGAGATAATGACTACATTAACTACCGCAAGAGAAAAAACAGATGGTAGAGTTATAGCAGTATTTGAACCACACACATATACAAGAACTTATACTCTTTTTGATAAATTTGTGGATGTTCTTAAAAATGCAGATATAGTTCTTCTAGCAGATATATATGCAGCTAGAGAAAAAGATGAAGGAATAGTTTCTTCTACTATGCTTGCTGAAGCAATAACTAAAGCTGGTACAGATGCTAAAAACTTACACACATTAGATAACATTGCAAAACACATACACGAAATTATTAAACCAAACGATATTGTTTTAACAATAGGCGCAGGTACAATAACAAAACTTGCAGATTTGTTGTAATAATAGATTTCAAAAATTTTAAGAGAGGAATTAATACGCTAATTCCTCTCTTTCATTTATATATAATATATGGTGTGTATTTTTTATTTGTCTTCTTTTATTTCACTAAACTAAAATCTGTTGTAGTTCCTACTATAGCTGGAACGTCTGCATTTATACAAACAACCGGTCTTACTCCATATGCCCAACGGTCACAACGATCATAGCTAACTCCTAATTCCCCATCTAATGTAATTACATTGTTTCCACTTACAGCCGAAGGAGATGCTAACCAAATATCAGAATTTTTTACTGGTTTCCAAAAATATAATGAATCTTCTAAATATAATACTAACGATGATGTATTACTTGTATTTCCATTTGTTATATCATTAATATAATAGCCAGTAGTACCATTTTCAATTAATTCTAACTTTTTGTATTTTGCTATTTCATTAATAGCTTGACTTTTTTCATTCCAACTCGCTACAAACATTTCAGCAGTAGGTGTTCCAATCGCACCTTTAACATATTTACTATAGCTTGAGTTTGTATTCTTAAAGCCTTTCCAAATTGTTTCATCTAAAAAGTAAGTTATCCATTTTGCGTTATTGCCAGATGAATAATTACTCCAATTTGCCATCCATCTTATTTTAGCTTCTGCAGAAACGTCTCTAGCTTCAACACTTATACCCTCTTCCCATGATATAGTCCCGAAGTTTTGATATTCTGTTCCTGATATTTCTGCCGCATCTTCACCTATATGTGCATTATAACTAGTTAATTCTGTTGGTATTTTGCTTTTTTCAATAGCGCTTTCTGCTATTAAATATATGAATTGTTCAGACCCTATACTTTGCTTATAAAATATCTTCCATTTTGAAACGCCATTGTCTGATATATAATCTACAGTTTTTCCGTAATCTTCTGGTCCCTTTATTAATGAGCCTAATGTTGTAGATGAACTATTTTTATTTGTTACTGTTACCCCTGTATCTGTTACAGTTATGTTCCATTTGTCTGCTGTTACTCCTTGTTCACCTAATTTTGTTGTTACTTCATTTACTAGATCTGTTCCTCTTTTATTATCCATAAAAGCATCTGCCCAGATTAATGCAGCTAAATCTTGCACTTGTGATTCATTTGTTAAATCTACAGCTTGACTTGCTCTGTTTATTACACCAGTATTGCTAAGTGTTATTACTACACTTGCTGCAAGTATTATCATTACTATTATTGTTATTACTAATACTATTAAACTTATTCCTTTCTTCATCTTTTGTTCTCCTTTCTTTTATAATATATATATTACATAATTTACTTTTTTTCAATTGTTATTAAAAAATTTGAGAGGAAATATTTACATATTCCCTCTCTTCTTTTTTGCCTATATTACTTAATCATAGACTTAATCTTTGGCTCTATAGCTTTGCAAATAGGTATGCTTATAACTATAATAACAACATCTGCAACAAATGCATAAATGTTAGTCATAACTCTTAAAGCAAATGGCAATGTATATATTACATGCTCTACTAAAGATTTAATTACAAGTATTCCTAATGCAACACTAAATACTGCTACTGCTGTAGATATAACTATCTCAATTACTGGTTTCTTTATTTTTCTTGTTAACTTAAACGTTAATCCTAAAATTATTCCAATAATGAGATTACCTAACGCCCATCCAGGCATTCCCCGAAGTCCACCTGTAACTAAGCAATATATAACAACTCCCATTGTTCCTACTATTGTTCCACTTGTCGTTCCAACAATGTAACAAAAGGCTGTCATTACAAAATAGCCTAAGCACAGATAGTAATTTTGGAATACCGGTACTTGAACACAAAGTGTTAATGCTACAAACAATGCTACTCCCATTGCAGTTATGCAAATTTGTTTTGTTGTATTTTTCATTTTATCCCTCTCTTTAATTAATCGTGGTATATTTTTTACTAGCGGTATTATACCAAAATATATGCGCAAAGTCAATTTTATGTAAAGCGAATAATATAAAGGTACACTCTAATCATTAGTTATTTCTAATGTTTTGAGTGTACCTTTTTTCTTTTATTTAACCATTCTTTTATCTTGCTCTTTAAGCTTTTCTTGACCGCAAATTTAACTATCCATCTATGGACATTCTTGTGAAGAATGTTATAGCCCAAAGCCCACATATAGCCACCAAACCGTAAACAAGTCTAGTTAACATTGTCATAGAACCAAATGCCCAAGCAACTAAGTCAAAGTTAAATAAAGCAATTAGTCCCCAGTTTAAAGCTCCTACTATAACTAGCACAAGTACTAATGTATTTAAAAACTTCATATTATACCTCCTTACAAATAATCTTTTTAATTATCTTCACATATATTGTGTGCCTAAAAAATATTTTTATTCTATATTTTTTAATACAATTTTTAACAAAAAATTTTAATATACATACACTACTAATATATTAGGAGGTATTCTATGTTCAAGGGCGCATATACTGCACTTGTTACACCATTTAAGGATGGTAAGATAAACTATAACAAGATGGCAGAATTAATTGAATTCCAAATTAATGAAGGAATTGATGGTTTAGTAGTTTGTGGTACTACAGGTGAAAGTGCTACACTAAGCGATAAAGAAAAAAGAAGACTTATTAAATTCACTGTTGAAACTGTTAACGGAAGAGTTCCTGTTATTGCTGGAACAGGATCTAATAACACAATACATACAATAAAACTTTCTAAATTTGCCGAAAAGGTCGGTGTGGATGGATTACTACTCGTTACACCATATTACAATAAAAGTTCTCAAAAAGGGCTTATAGCTCATTTTAAGACTATTGCAGAAAGCGTAACTACACCTTGTATTTTATATAACGTTCCAAGTAGAACTGGAGTAAATCTTTTACCAGATACTGTAGCTAAACTTGCTGATGTTGAAAACATTGTTGGTATAAAAGAAGCAAGCGGCAACTTCTCTCAATTACTAGAATTAATGGCTAAAGTGCCTAAAGATTTTATTGTATTATCTGGTAATGACGATAGCATCGTTCCATTACTTTCTATCGGGGGTAAAGGCGTAATTTCCGTATTATCTAACATATATCCTAAAGATACACATAACATGTGTCAAGCATTCTTTTTAGGTGAAACAAACTATGCTAAAGAGTTACAATTAAGATATGCTAATCTTATTAAAGCATTATTTATTGAACCTAATCCAATGCCTGTAAAAGATGCTATGAACATATTAGATATGGAAGTTGGAAATACACGTTTACCTTTAGTAGAAGTATCTAGCGATACACACGAAATACTTAAAAGTGTACTTTATGAATTAAAGGATAAATAACCTTTAATATATATTATATTTTGTTAAAGCTTACAAAACATTTGTAAGCTTTAATTTTTCGTTGTTTACTACTTCTTTTATTCTTTGTTTTAATATGTTTAGTTCTAGTATTAGTTGTAATCTAATATCTTTGTAATTACTCTCTTGTTCATCTAATAACACTACATATCTATGGATATTAGATATATTTTCTTTTATCTCATCTACTCTGTTATGCTCACAAAAAATATCTAGTCCAAATTCTTTTTTATTCCATAATGTTTTTAGTTCTTGCTCATATTTTTTAATTTTCTCTTTAGCATTATCTATATCTATTATACTTTCTTCTAGTCTTTCTATTTTTGCTACTAATATCTCGCTTGCTTTAGTTAAAAAAGAGGATTGTACAAAGTTAAATGATATAATTAACGTAATAGCTGTTAATATTATTAATATTTGCTTCATACCTTCTTCTCCTTTTCTTGATACAAGAATACTCCATTTGCATCTATTGTTGCTATTAGTACATTTTTTAATTTTAGTTTCTTCTTTAATAACCTTTTATCTATATCTTTTCTAGTAAGATTTAACATCTTAATATTGTTATCTGCATATTCTCCGTTTACGATTACATTTAACGGTATGTTATTACCCACAGCATCTGCCATCTTAACTGCATTTAGGTCTCCATTGGTTTCAAGTATTGCATAAGCCGTTTCTTGAACTGTATATATGTCTTTTCCTCTTAACTGTTCCATTAATTCTTCTATGGTTAATTGCTGTTTTTTCATTTCATTTTCTAGTATTTTGCCTTTGTATATTATTAAACTAGGATTGCCACAAATAACGCTTTCTACCTTGTTGCTAGACTGTATAATTAAAGTAAATATACCGTATAGAATAAGAAGAGCAATTATTGGAATAACACCTGCAAATATTTGAGTATCTCTAGATTGCATTGGCCCTGATGCAAGATCAGATATCATAACAATAATAGCAAGTTCAAAAGGTTGTACTTTTGAAAGTTCCCTTTTTCCCATTAGCCTTATTACAAGAAACACCACTGTGAATAAAATTAAACCTCTAAAAAACACTACTAACATTTTCTTCTCCTTATATATACATTTGTATTTTTTGCATATTTCATAAATTTATACAAATACTATTTGTATATTTAGAGGTAAAAAACATGGTACAAGAAAGTATAATTAATAAAAAAATTAATAAAGTTAGAACAAAACAAATGGCTATTAGATTTCTATCTGCTGTTATTATCTTCTTTTCTACTGCATATATGGCACCAAACTTTAATAGCGAAGGATATCCTATACTTACATTATGCGCATTTGTTACAGTTGTATTAGATTATCTAGTAGCAACAGTTACAGAAATACATGACACGCCTTTTGGCAGAGCTATTGTAGGTTTTGTATCTGCTACTTTAATTATTTATATGTCACAATTTATTATTCGTGGATACTACATTTCTATAGTGAGCAGCATTATTGCAGCAGCTATCTATGGAGTTATAGATTACTATTTACCGAATAAAACATAAAAGATATATGAAAAACAGAAGCAACAATTGCTGTTACTTCTGTTATATTTTATTCTTCATTCATGTCTTCTATTTTGACTCTATTTTTAATCTTTTGCATTTCTTCTTTAAGGCCTACAAGCTTCATCTTAATTTCAAACATTTCTTCTTCTGTTGCTCCATGTTTTACATCGGATTTAACTACCTTAGATACATCTTCCATATCTAATTTTAAGTATGTAAGCATTTCGTAGATATCTAATCTTAAGTTTGTTTCGCGTACATTGTAGCTTGTCTTTTCAAACTTGCTATCTCCTAAGTAGTATCTTTCATCTCTTTCAGGGATTACTACATCTATTCCAAACTTAGATTCTATTGCTTCTGCTAATATTTTTTGACCTTCATATTCTCCATGTACTAAGAATATTCTTTTTGGTTTTTTCTCTATTTTTTCTATGAATTCTAGTATACCTTGTTGGTCTGCATGTCCTGAGAATGCGTCTAACATTCTTATCTCTGCATTTACGCCAATTTCTTCACCAAATATTTTAACTCTAGGTTCTCCAGATACTATCTTTCTACCTAATGTTCCTTCTGCTTGATATCCTACAAATAATATTGTAGACTCTGGTCTCCATAGATTGTGTTTTAAGTGATGCTTTATACGTCCCGCTTCACACATTCCACTTGCAGATATTATTATCTTTGGTGTTGGATCTTCATTTAATGCTTTAGATTCATCTGCTGATGCTGTAAATCTTAAATTCTTAAAGCTTATTGGGTTATCTCCCATAAGTAAGTAACTTAATGCATCTTCGTTATAGCAATTAAAGTTATCTTCAAATATTTCTGTTGCATTTTTTGCTAATGGACTATCTACAACAATTGGTATATTATCTAATCTTTCTATATATTTTTCTGCATCTACATCTTTAGATAAATACTTGTTAAGTTCAAATAATATTTCTTGTGTTCTACCAACTGCAAATGATGGTATTACTACATTTCCACCTCTATCTATTGTGTTTAATATTATTTTAATAAACTCCTCGGATTGTTCTTTTATTGGGCTATGGAATCTTCCACCATATGTAGATTCGATTATTAAATAATCTGTATCTATTACATTTTCAGGCTCACGAATTATTGGATTTTCTTCATTTCCAAGATCACCTGTAAACGTTAATTTTTCTGTTTTGCCGTTTTCAGTAATGTATAATTCTACTATTGCAGAACCTAACATATGTCCAGCATCTAGGAACTTGAAAGTAACATTTTCGTTTATTTTATATTCTCTACCGTAATCTATTTTCTTTAATAATTTACAGCTATCTAAACCGTCTTTAGCAGTATATATTGGTGGTTCTGGTGATTTACCAGCTCTCATACGTTTTCTATTTACCCATTCTATTTCTTTTTCTTGTATATGTCCACTATCTGGCAACATTACAGAACAAAGATCTGCAGTTGCTGGTGTACAATATACAGGTTTCTTATATCCTGAAACAAATAGTTTTGGTATTCTACCGCTATGGTCGATGTGAGCATGTGTAAGTATAACAAAATCTATATCATCTATATCAAATCCAAAATCCTCATAGTTTAATATTTGTTCTGTTAATGTTCCTTGGAACAAACCACAATCTACAAGAAATTTAGTATCTCCTACTTCTATCATATGACATGAACCAGTTACACCTCTTGCTGCTCCAAAAAATGTTATTTTCATTAGTTTCCTCCTATACTACCAGTATAATTCTTTTTCGTCTAGTTTCTCCCTTACATATTGAATTCTAAAATCGTCATCAAAGAATCTATAATATGTTCCGTTTTCATATTGTGCTAAAGAACCAATATAATCGCTCTTTAATGTATCTTCTTCAGTTTCTTCCATACCAAAGAATTTTGTTAGAGCATTATATTTTTCCTTATCTTCAGACATATTTGCACTATCTAACATTTCTTTGAAATATTTCTCTGTTCTGTCTTCAATATAGCCATCATCATATTCTCTAGTTACCGGCTCTATTAAAACCATTTTTTCCACTGTTCTTCTGCTGTTAATTATATATTCTATACACGCACTATGTAATACTTTATTTCCTACATTACATAGGCCTCCGAAAAATACATTTATATCTTTTCCATCTTCATTTTTTATACGCATTGGTTGTGCCTCTGCTAATAAATATGCATCTCTTTTCTTTTGTCTATTTAATATACCCATTATATACTCTCCTCATTAGTTGGAAGACCTGGAGTCATTTTTAACTCATTCCATTCTTCCTTAGATATTAATACTTGACGAGGTTTTGAACCTTCGTAACCTGAAACAATTCCTCTTGCTTCCATTTGGTCTATAATTCTTCCGGCTCTTGAATATCCTATTCTAAATCTTCTTTGTAACATTGAAGCTGATGCTTGACCCATATCTACTACAAGCTCTATTGCTTGATCTAAAAGTGCATCTGCATCCTCATCATCTTCAGCTTCAGGATCATCCATTCCTTTATTTACTTTACCTTGTTTTTCTATATGTTCAATAATGTCTTCGTTATATCTTGCTTCAGAATTTCCTTTAATAAATGTTACTATATTTTCTACTTCTGCATCTGATACAAATGCACCTTGCATTCTTTGTGGTTTCATTTCTCCAGTTGGGAAGTATAACATATCTCCTTTTCCAAGAAGTGTTTCAGCACCTACTTGATCTAGTATTGTTCTAGAGTCTACTTGTGAAGATACTGTAAACGCTATTCTTGAAGGGATGTTAGCTTTAATTACACCTGTAATAATATCTACAGATGGTCTTTGTGTAGCAACTACTAAGTGCATACCAGCTGCTCTTGCTTTTTGTGCTATTCTACAAATACTTGCTTCAACATCGTTTGCTGCCACCATCATAAGGTCAGCTAACTCATCTATTATTATTACTATTTGAGGTAATTTCTTACCATTCTCTTCTCTTTCAATTACCTTGTTGTATCCCTTGATGTCTCTTACTCCGTATTCTGCAAACTTAGCATATCTTGCTTCCATTTCAGATACAGCCCAATCTAATGCTCCTGCTGCTTTTTTAGGGTCTGTTACAACTGGAATTAATAAGTGAGGTATTCCGTTATATACAGAAAGTTCAACGACCTTAGGGTCAACTAATATTAATTTAACATCGCTTGGTTTGGCTTTATATAATATAGATGTTAAAAGTGTGTTTATACATACACTCTTACCAGAACCTGTTGCACCTGCAATAAGTACGTGAGGCATCTTAGCTATATCTCCTATAGTTACATCGCCTGCTGTGTCTTTACCTAAAGCAATTGTTAATTTAGATTCTGCATTATTAAATTTATCTGATGCTATTACATCTTTAATATATACAGCTTCTTTAACTTCATTTGGTATTTCTATACCAACAGTTCCTTTACCAGGTATTGGTGCTTCGATACGTATTGCTTTAGCTGCAAGGTTAAGTGCAATATCGTCTGCTAGGTTAACTATTTTACTTACCTTAACACCCGGAGCTGGTAGTAATTCATAACGTACTACCGTTGGACCGCGAGTTATATTTTTAACCTTAGCTTCAACACCAAAGCTTAATAACGTCTTTTCTAGTTTGTCTGCTATCATATCTAGTTGTTTCTTAGTTACAACTTTAAGTGATGGTGCTGGATCTCCAAGTAAAGATAATGGTGGGAAGTTGTAATCTTCCAAATCATCTTCATGCATTGAGTGGTCTAATTGAAGTACTTCTTTAACATTCTTTTCTTCAGTTTCTTCTTTTTGTTTTTTGAAGAATTCATCTTGAAGTCCTTTTAATTTTTCTTGTTTTTGTTTTATTTCACTTTCACTTGCAAGATCTAATTTAATTTGTCCGTTTTCTTCCTCTTGTACGTTAGCATAATTTCTAACTACATTTTCCGCACGTTTCAAATCTTCCTTGTGTATTTTTTCTATTTCTTTTTCTCTCTTTATTTTTTCACGTTCTTTTAATTTTAATTCTTTTCTTTGTATAGCTTCTTCATCTGTAGTAAATACTGTGATAAACATATTTGCTATAAACTCTACAATCGTTATTACTATATTATATATAATCGCAAAGAAATCTCTTAAACTTAAGTCTATAAAGAACAAAGTAAAGAAGAATGTAAATGTTACAAGTATTATTTTAGATATTACTACTCCACCACATAAATTTGTAAGCGAAGCAACTATACCACCTAAAATGCCCGCATAATTATCTCCTGCTATTGCACCCTTATATGTATAGTTTATAAAGGCCCCTGGATTTGTCCAGAAATCATATCTATCTACCGTAAAAGCATATATTGTTGCTGATGCAAGTACAGTTATTAATAAGCCTTTTAATAATTCAGCTCCTATTTTTTTCTTTTTACTAGATATTATTGATGCAATTCCAACATATCCACAGACTATTGGAAGTAATATTCTTGCTTCTCCAAAAAGTCCTGTAAAGAATATATTTATATTATCTGCCGTAGCACCAATATTATCAAATTTAAATAAAACTATTAAAGCTAAGCCTAATACAAAGACAAATCCGCCAATAAATTCAGATAAAAATGTCTTTTGTGGTTCTTTAGCCGCAGTAGCTTTTTTCTTCTTATTTTTGCTTCCTTTTCTTCTACCCATAGTAATCCCCTTTTATACTAATATAATTCTATATTATATTAAAAAAAAAAGCAACAAAAGTATTTAGTATTTAAGCATTTTTTACTAAATTACTTTTGTTGTTTTTCTAATCAATTTTATATACTATTTTAATTCTTTTCTGTTATCATGAATAACATTTAAAGTTTCTTTTAATATCTCTTCAAGTCTTCCTAATAATGCATCAGCATATTGTCTTGTTCCTTCAGAAATTTCACGAGCAACTCTATCTGCAGATTCAATTATTTCTTCTTTTTGAGCTAAAGCTTGTCTTGTTATTTCATGATCATCTACTAAAGAGATTATCTTTGTTTCTGTTTCCTTAACTATTTGGTCTGCTTCTTTTTGGGCATCCATTATTATTCTTTGTCTTTCTTCTTTTACCCATTTAGCTTGTTTTAATTCATCTGGTAATTTCATACGAATTTCTTCTAAAATTTCGCTTAATTCATCCTTGTCTACTAAAACCTTTGATGATAAAGGAACTTTAGTACCATTTTCAACTAATTCTTCTAAATTCTCTAATAATGTAAATATTTCCATGTTTAATCCTCCAACTCATACAACCTAATAACTACTCTTCCATATGTTCTTTTATCTTTAAGGTTTAGCCCTTGTATATTTTCATGAACGTCTTTTCCTTTGTCACTTTCTAATACAATAATTCCCGCCTCATCAAGTAATCCATATTCCAGTATTAGTTTTAATATTTTTTCTTCACTATCTATGCCATAAGGTGGATCTAAAAATATAATATCAAATTTAATTCCTTCCTCATGTATTTGCCTTAAACATTTTGCATAATCTTTCCCCGTTATTTTAACACAATTTTCCGTATGTGTCAACGAAACATTGCTAGAAATTACCCTTAATGCTCTTTTATTAATGTCGTTTAACCATGCAAACGATGCTCCACGAGATAAGGCCTCTATTGCTAAGTTACCGGTACCACTAAAAAGATCTAATACTTTTGCATCTTCTAGATACGGCATAAGTATTGAAAACATAGGCTCTTTAATTCTATCTAACGTTGGTCTTGTACTATCTACATCAAACTCCGCCAATTTTCTTCCTCTAAATTTTCCTGCTATTATTCTCATATATTCTCCTAAAAATGTAGCTTTATTATACTATAAATAATCCCAAAAATAAAGAGCAACATTAAATGTTACTCTTTAACAAACTATTTATTTTATATATAACGCTGGTCTAAAAGTAGATGTTGAATTTGGATAATCCGGACTACCTGATGTTCTAGTATATGCAATGCTATCCGTTTCAAAATAATTATATGCTGATCCTCTAAACGAGTGATAACCATTTGAATCTCCTTCCATTGTGCATTCATACAAATTACCACTTATGTCATAGATATTTAATATTCCAGCTTTTTTATACGCACCTGTTGTTAATATCATATTTACGTTTTCTGCTTTGCTTGTAATGCTTGTCCATGGTGTATACAAATACGATTCAACAACTGAGCATTGTGCACCTACATTCATATCCGCCTCTGAAATAGCGACATTATAGTAAACACCAGGCACTCTTGTAACGCCATTTTCTATATACCAAGCAAGTATTCTATCAAATTGTACTGAATATGTTAATGTTGATACAACACCATAAGTTGTTTCATTGGCAGGATAGAAATTTCTTGCTAAAGAAACTGCACCACCATCCATATTTTCATTACTCATGCTTGTTCCCCAAGGCACACAGTTATATGGATATTTATTCATTGCTACCATTAAATTTTTATTACTTCCATCTGAAAGATATACACGTGTTGTCAATTGGCCATATGTATAACCATTTAATATTACTTTGTTTGGTTCAGCTTCATAAGTAGGCATTCCTGCTTCATATCTAGCTATATAGAAGCCACCATATTTTTTTACACTTGCATACATAGCGCTTGCTTCTGCAATTGTTGCATCTGATACCAAGCTGTTATTATCACTTTGTTCTAACAACGGCATATTGTTTCCATCAACTTCTATTTCCCAATAATTTTTTCCGTTAGTTGTAGATAATCTATCGCCATAACCAAAGTTGTTTCTTACAAACAACGTCTCAAATTGTTCTGAATCCACCGGCACCCATACAAATTGATTTCTTGTTTCTAATGCGGTTTGATGAGTATCTGTTATTGTAGTTTTACCTTCTGCTATTTCCGCTTCTGTTAAAGCATAAATTACTAATCCTTTATCTTTAGAACCTTCATTAGGATATGGAGATTTTATAAATCCTTTTGGGATTGGCACTCCATCACTAGTTAATTCTGATACACTTGCCTTCCACTCTTCTGGTACTTTTACTTCTCCTTTTTGAGTTACCGTAATACCGTTATCTGTTACATCAAAATCATATTTATCTTTGTAATCTTCTAATTTTCCAAGTACTGATTCCTTTAATGTTTCTCCACGTTTGTTGGCCATATATTCATCCGCCCAAATTAAAGATGCATAATGTTGTACTTGTGCATAATCAGTTTTATCTACCGCTTCACTAGATTTGTTTATTACACCAGTATTAGAAAGTGTTATTACTACACTTGCTGCTAATATTATCATAACTATTATTGTTATCACTAACACTATTAAACTTATTCCTTTTTTCATCTTTTGTTTCTCCTTTGTTTTATGATTTTATTCTATTACATACTTATGCTTTTGTCTATATATATATAACAAAAAACACAGCAATATTTAATATTACTGTGTTTATATATGCTGTATTTAAATTATACTCTTTCAGCTGGCTTAGCTGCTTTACCTGTTCTTTCTCTTAGGTAGTATAATTTAGCTCTTCTTGTTTTAGAACTTCTTATAACTTCGATTTTATCGATGTTTTTAGAGTGTACAGGGAATGTTCTTTCAACACCTACACCATAAGATATTTTTCTTACTGTGAAAGTTTCGTTAGAACCAGCGTTTTGACGTTTAATTACAAAACCTTCGAATATTTGTATTCTTTCTCTGTTTCCTTCTTTAATTTTAACGTGAACTTTAACTTGATCACCAACTTTGAAGTTAGCTACGTTTTCGTTAATTTGTTCTTGTTCTATAGCTTTTATTATATCCATTTTAGTTTCCCTCCTTTTTGGTTATGATTTCATTTACTTTGTTTATGTCTAATTTGTTTTCATTTATGTATCTTTTAAATAAATCTGGTCTTTTAATTAGTGTTGTATATAATCTTTCTTCATATCTATACTCATCTATTTTTCCATGATTACCACTAAGTAATATTTCTGGAACCTTTAGTCCTTTATATTCTTCTGGTTTAGTGTATTGTGGTTCTTCAAGAAGTAGATTGCTGTGGCTTTCATTCTTACTTGAGTCTTCCTTAATTACACCTGGAATTAAACGAGTTATTGTGTCTAGAAGTACAAGTGCTGGTAGTTCTCCACCAGTTAAGACATAATCTCCGATAGATATTTCTTCTATGTTATATAGACTAAATATTCTTTCGTCTATGCCTTCATAATGTCCTGTTAAAAGAACAATATGCTCATATTCTTTTGACATTTTCTCAGATAGTTTTTGATTTAACACTCGACCTTTTGGACTTAAATATATAATATGTGTATTAGAATCTTGTATATTTTCTATACTTGCTAATGCTTCATCTAATACCGGTACAGTTATTACCATACCATCTCCACCGCCATAAACAGTGTCATCTACATTTCTTCTTGCACCTTTACCAAAGTTTCTTAAATCTACTACATCTACACTTATTTTTTCTTTTGCTATTGCTCTAGAAATAATACTTGTATTTATGTATTCATTAATTACATTTGGAAAAAGTGTTAGTATTGTAAACTTCATATTAAAGCCCCTCCATTAGTTCTACTGTCATCTTACGAGAGCTAATATCTATGCTTTTTATTACTTTTTTGATTGCAGGTAAGTATATAGATTTGTTATTTTTATCTACTACTTCGTATACATCATTTGCACCAGTTCTAAATACTTCTTTAAGTGTACCGATTGTATTACCAGATTCATCTATAACTTCCATCCCTACTAAGTCTTTTATGAAGTATCCCTCATCATCATTTGACTCGTTCTTTTCTACTTCTCTAAAACACATTT
This sequence comes from Clostridia bacterium, assembly GCA_045659265.1. GTDB lineage: Bacteria > Bacillota > Clostridia > TANB77 > CAG-465 > UMGS1649. Next base: position 17,745 of record JAZOWO010000009.1, read on the forward strand.
CATTCATTAGAAATTTAGTTTGATCTATATCATCTATACCTTGAAGTTTCATTAAAAACATTTGCTTTTGTAATCTCATGCTTTCAACTTTATACTCTTTGCCTCTAATATATACTTTCTTAAGTTTAAGTATTTTCTTTTCATTATCTGTATAAGAATATACTTTAACTTCACCTTTCAATCCATGAGTATTTACGATTTTACCAAATTCAATTGTTTCCATCTTTTACTCTTCTATATTAACAACAACTTTATCGTTGTTCTTAGCACTATATGCGCGAACTATTTCTCTGATAGATTTTATAATTCTTCCATCTTTACCAATAACTCTACCCATATCTTTAGAATCTACTTTAACTGTTATAACAGTCTTAGTGTCTTCTTTAGCTTCTGTTAAAACTACAGCGTCTTTGTTATCTACTAATGATTTTACAAGATACTCTATTAATTCTTTATACATAGACTAGACCTCCTTAAGATCGATTCCTGCTTTTTCTATTAAAGCTTTTGCAGTATCTGTAGGTTTTGCACCTTTCTTAACCCATTCTTTTATTTTATCAGCATCTAGGTTTAATGCCTTAGGTTCAGTCATTGGATTGTATGTTCCAACTTTTTCTATAAATCTACCATCCATTGGATATCTAGAATCTGCAACTACCATTGTATAGTATGGAGCTTTTTTAGAACCATCTCTTCTTAATCTGATTTTTACCATCTTTTATTTCACCTCCCTGAAATTTATATTAATTTATTTTTTTACTAATTTTATCTAAACCCTTTGCGTTTACCCATAAGGTTAGCTAGTGGGTTTTTACCATTTGCCAAATCTTTCATCATCTTTCTCATTTGTTCATATTGATTAACTAGATTGTTTACATCTGAAACTTGTGTACCGCTACCAGCCGCTATTCTTTTTCTTCTTGATGCATTAAGTATACTAGTATCTCTCTTTTCTTTATTTGTCATAGATGAAATTATAGCTTCTATTTTGTCTATTTGTTTTTCGTCTATTTCAGCATTTCTAAGTTCGCTTGGGATACCTGGTAGCATAGACATTAATTTGTTCATTCCCATTTTACGAATCTTTTTAATTTGCTTTCTGAAGTCCTCTAAAGTAAATTCATTTTGTCTAATTTTCTTTTCTAAATCTTCAGCTTCTTCTTCAGCATAAAGTTCTTCAGCTTGTTCTATTACAGTAAGTACATCTCCCATACCAAGTATTCTTGATGCAACTCTTTCTGGATGGAACATCTCAAGATCATTCATTTTTTCACCAACAGATGCAAACTTTATTGGTTTACCTGTTATGTGTTTTACTGAAAGCGCAGCACCACCACGTGTATCTGAATCTAATTTTGTTAAAGATATACTATCTATACCAATCTTTTCATTAAACGCGCTAGCTACATTTACAGCTTCTTGACCAACCATACCGTCTACTACAAGCATAATTTCATGTGGTTTTGCGAATGCTTTTAGTCTTACTAATTCATCCATTAATGTCTCGTCTACTTGAAGACGTCCGGCTGTATCTATTAATATTACATCACACATTTTAGAATTTGCTTCTTTGAAAGCATTCTTTGTGATGGATATTACATCTTTGTTATCCTCCTCGCTATACACAGGTATATCTAAAGCTTTACCTAATGTTTTTAATTGTGTTATAGCGGCAGGTCTATATACGTCACATGCAACCATAAGTGGTTTCTTACCTTGCTTTCTTAAGTAATTTGCAAGTTTTCCAGCAAGTGTTGTTTTACCACTACCTTGAAGACCTATTAGCATTATTACTGTTGGTCCATGCATGGCCATATTTAATTTAGAATCCGTTCCACCAAGCATTGCTGTTAATTCATCTTTAACTATTTTAACGACTTGTTGTCCTGGTGTTAGAGATTTCATTACTTCTTCGCCTAAAGCTTTTTCCTCTACAGATTTTATAAAAGCTTTAACTACCATGTAGTTAACATCTGCTTCAAGAAGTGCTAATTTTACTTCTCTTAACATTTCTTTTAAGTCTTTTTCTGTTATTCTAGCTTGGCCCCTTAGTTTTCTAGTTATATTTTGAAGTTTATCTGATAGACTTTCAAACATATTTAATTTTCTCCTAATCCTCTTATTTTATTTTTTAATTCTTCTATATCCATATTATCAGTCGATATATATTCTTGTAATTCTTGTATTTCATTTTTTAGTTTAACAACTTGTAATTTTTCTTCAAGTTCAGTTAATGTCTTTTCTGCTTTCTTTAACGAATCCCTAACTGCTTGGAAAGAAATGTTGTTGTTTTCTCCGATTTCCCTTAGGGATAAATCTGAATAATAATATTGTTCAAATACATCTTGCATATTTAAAGTAAGCATTTCTTTATATGTTTCGTAAAGAAGTATCTTCTCTAATTTATTCTCCATAATTCCTCCTAAAAAAGAAATCCAGTAAAGCAAATTTACTTTACTGGATATATTATACACGGCAAAACGCGGTTTGTCAACTAAAAAGTCAACTTTTTAGGTGTTTTTCTTAAATTAAGAAGTATGCCATTAGCAAAGCTACAATAACAACAACAATTGATATTGCAACAGAAAAGAAAATAGCTCTTCTATGTATCCTTCTAGATTCCTTCACAAGTTCAGGATCAAGGCAAAGTTTTAAGTACTTATTCTTACTTTCCATAGTTTACTTATCCTCTTCTACATGATACGGACATACATTAACCGTTCCTGCACCCCATCTTTTCTTAATACCAACGATAAGACGTCCTTTGCAGTTGGGATTATGTGCATAAGCACAATCGGATTCACAGCAATATTTATACACCTTTTTGTCCGGATGTTCTAATGCAAATCCAACAAGGACCTCTACCGCATCTAAGAATTCTTCGATAGATACAGAACTTCCCGGTGCATGCAACTGATTTCCTGGGTTCATCTGATGATTTAATACTTCCCGGATTTTGATACACGCCTCTTTCGTTCCACCTTTGATACATTTTTCTTCTCTTATTAGAGCTTCTAATTCATGTCTTTCCATATTTCCTCCATAATAATTATATAGATTTTTTATTTTTTGTATCGATATTATACCATAATTTGCTGCAGGTTTCAATTAAAGCTTTTACTATTAAAATAAAGAAAGCAAGTAGTTTTACTTGCTTTCTTTATTTTTCACTTCATCATCTTTTACCACTTCACCACGCGAAGGAGTAACTATTACTTTTTTATCTTTTATTTCAAAATTAAAACTAGATAGTTTGTAGAAGTTAACACCATCTTCTCTTAATTGTTTTAGAAGTTCCGATACTTCAACTTCACCTCTAACACCTTCTTTTACTTTTGAAAAATACACTTTATTGTATGCTTCTTCGGCTTTTGTTTGCATTGCTTTTAATTCTGATTCTGTTATTTCAGCATCACCATACAACAATGTAGCTAAAAGACATGCAAGACCACCTAATAATATAACTATAAATAACGATCTAAACAAACTATGTCCATTCTTCATCATTTTAACATCTTCTCCTCTTATACTAATATAGTTTATACAATATTAAGAAGAAAAGCAATACCTTTATATACTTTTCATATCGTTTATCATATGCTCTATAAAAACTGCATAACCCTTTTTAGGATTGTTTAAGAAGACATGTGTAACGGCTCCTATAAGTTTACCATTTTGTACAATAGGGCTTCCACTCATTCCTTGAACAATTCCACCTGTTTTTTCAATAAGTTTTTCATCTATTATTTTAATTATCATGTTCTTATTTCCTATTGAATCCAAAAGCACATTTTCTATCTCTATTTCAAACTTTTCTATTTTATTATCTAACATGCAATAAATATGAGCTTTTCCACTTTTAATTTCTTCTTTGGAAGCTACTTCAATTATTTCTTTCTGTTCTATAAAAATATTGTTTTCAAATTCACCATATATTCCATTATTAGTATTTTTTCTAATTTGGCCGAGTACCTCTTTATATATAGTCGCCCTTAAATCTCCAGGTTCTCTATTTTTTGCTTTATTAATACTATTAATTTTAGCTTTTACTATAGCACCACTTAAAATTGGTAATACTACATTATTTTTACTTTCCGTTATTCCATGACCTAATGCAGCAAACGAATTTGTAGTAAGTTCATAAAATGTAATCATACCAACACCAGCACTACTATCTTTTACCCATAATCCAAGTTCATATATATTTTCATTTTTGTTATATATTAAATCTATTTCTTTAATTAGCTCATTCTTTTCTCTTTTAATAGTTAGATTTACCTTTTTCTTCTTTATAACATCAGCTCTATTTATATATTCTATTATTTCTCTGTTTGTATCTACAAAAGTATCATCTAATTTAATTATTACATCGCCAATTTTTATCCCGCTTTTAACATTATCTACTTCTATAACTAATACTCCATTGGCTAAAAGTTTTATGCCGCAAGCTTCTCCACCTAATACAAATTTGTAGTCTTCTGTACTTTTTGCAAACTCTATTTTCTTTGTTACTACTTCTCTAACATTAAACATTTCTAATACACAATAAGCTAAAACTAACAGTACAAGAATAATTACAAAACTTAATATTCTTTTACTGCTTTTTATTCTAATACACTCAACTTTCAATTTATCACCTATATATTTACACCAAGTATTCCGCCAAGTATTCCTGTTAACAGCGCTACACCTAGATATATTCCAACCGATGTATTAATAACAAATCCAAACGATATTCCAGATAAAAGATATATTAAAAGAAAATATATTAATCCGAATATTAATCCTACAACAATTCCTTTTTGTTTAATTTTCTTAGCAACCAACATACTTCCTATTAAATTTGTTATACCTACTATTACAAATACAAAAATATCTAAATACTTATCTTTTATATTAGTGTATGTAAAAAGCACTGCAGTTAAACATAATAATACTAATGCTAAAGCATAAGATAGCATCATAAATTTTGTATATTGTCTCATATACAACATAAAATCACTCTCCTACTATTAATTAGTATGAAAGCGATTTTACTTTTATTCTATTATATAAACATTATTCCTCTATTTTTCTTCTGCAGCCCCATGTTCTACCTACATTTGTATTATCTTCTTTTCTATCTCTTAATTCCATTATTGGATTTGGTGCAACTTCAAATCTATAATCCATACCACACTTGTCTATATGTTTATCTATTACATTATGACTTGGTACTGTTTCTACTTCTTCATTTACTTGACATTGATATTTAAAGAATCCCGCATTAGGTTCTAGGTTTTGTACTAAAACATAGTTTTCTCTTTTAGCTGTATAGTCTACTGTACATTTTAATACCTCTCGCACATATTCTATATTTGGCCCTAAATCCAAAAGTTCTGGGAAAGCTGGATTTGGAATTACTTGTTCCACTTCTTTACCGTCATATTCACGAAGTAGATATGCAGCAAGATGAAGTCCAGCTACCGAACGTTCATATCCCATACACCAAACTTTGCGTACATACGAATTAGTTTCATACTTCATACAAGAATAATACAAATAACACATTGTATACATATGCATAAGTAGATTTTCATACCAAGTTGTATTTGGATCAAGAAGACTACCATAATGCGTAACATGTTGTTCTTCTATCATTGCAATTTCTTGATACACTCTTCTACCTAAATCTGTTGGATAAAGGTTACATATGTTCATATAGAAATTCATTGTTTGTTGTTCTGCTGCAGTTATAATGTTTACATGTAGTTTTGTTAAAATATCTGCCTCTTTATTATTTATGTGGTATCTAATTGAATCTAATGGACATCTATGATGAGCTATTGTTGGTCTTCCCGGCGTTATTTCAGTATATCTACCAACTAACTTTTCTGCCGGAATTCCACATTCCATTTCAAGAAGATTTGCATATCTATACAAATGGTCAAAATCTTCTAGCAAAGCAAAATCTAACGCTTGTTTTACATATGGATCAGGTTCACATTTGGCTAGTCTAGCTGTTAAGTCTACCGCAAGTTGCTCATAAGTTATTGTTTCTTCTAAAGCATTCTCGTTAATTGGTTTTAAGCATTGTATTAACTTCTGCATCTGTTGCGAAGTTCTTCTAATCACAGCTAATTTTCTTCTCACATCATTATCATTGCAATTTCTACTAAATTGATGCATAAAAAATATTTGCTCTGTTTCCGCTCCATTCATAAGTATTATTCTTGTTTTAGTATATGGATCAACGTTGTTTTTATCATAAGATTTTGGATATATTTCTCTCCAGTTCATATACGATTTTTCTAAATCTATAGGTTGTTCGTTAAATGGGTTCAAAATTACCACACTCCTTCTATACATTAATATGTAAAAGGCAGATAAATATAACAAAAGAGATAGCTGTTAGCTATCTCTTACTCTCTATTTTTTAAATTTTAATATTTCTTCTTTCGTTAAATTTGTAGCTTTAATAATCTCATCTTCAGTCAATCCCATTTTCAGCAAATTCTTTGCCGTTTCAATTTTGCCTTCTTTTTTTCCTTGCTTCAAGCCTCGTTCTATGCCTTGTTCTATGCCTTGTTTCTTAGCAAACGCTAATGCAGATACTTCATCGTGCAAAGCTTTCTCTCTTATATCTGCTAATCTTTGCGCTTCATAATCTCCATTCAATATTTCTAATTCGTCTGCTATAGCTTGTATATCTTTATTCTCTTCCATAATAGATTTTACCTCCTTGGAATACGGTTTAGCAAAGAACATTCCCCATTGTGTTAATTTATCCGTTTGGTCTTTCTCATAATTCTTTGCTACTTTAGGTAAAATTATTATATATAACTCAAATTTATTTGTCAATATTTTACTTTTTGTCTCTGTTTCAATCATTGCCCATTTTGTCACAAAATTTTCTATATCGTTTAATTCTTTTATTTCATGATTTACTATTGTTATATTTATGCATCTATTTATTTCTGCATAATCTACATTCTTCTTTAATTGTCTTGAATATGAATTAGCTAGATAATATAAAAATCTTTCTAACTCTCCGTCATATTCCTTTACTTGCATTTCTATATTACATTTCGTATTATCTTCAAGTTCGACATTTAAATCCATTATTCCGAATTTATCTGTAACTTTAGATATATCTAAATGTCTATCTAAATTTGCTATTATTTTTACTTTTTCTTTTAGCACAGAAGCTAAAAAAGCTTCTGTTAATCTATTATTCTTTTCCCTAAACAACGTATGAAAAACATAATCGTTTTTAGGATCTAATAACTTGTATGTTTGATTTTTCTCCACTTATTTTTGTTCATCTCCTAACTTTGAAAAAAACACAATGATTAAAACATTAATTAAAAACTTATTGATTTAATAAAATTTGAATAAATATATATGAGATTAAAAACATATGAACAAAGTTTGTTCATATTATATATATGCATTCTATGTTTTGCAAGAAAAATCGGTCGCAATATTCGACAATAAATAGAAGAGATAGCTATTAGCTATCTCTTCTATAATCTTCTATTATTTCAAATTTATCTGGTAAGAATAAATAATCTTCGCCTGTATCATCTACTATTCTTAGCTCACCATCTTCAAAACCAACACAATCATATATTTTGTTTTTAGTAAATGCTAGAGTTTTAGTTTCTCCTATATACTTAAATCTTGCCAAAACTTTCATTTCAATATATTCATCCGTCGCGCTTTGATATACTTTAATTTTATTATATATTCGTTCTATTTCATTTTCCCAAACATCATGCAGTGGAAATCTACCATCTTCATCTCTTTTATTTTCTTCAAGAACATATAGATTCATCTTTTTATCTGTTCTATATTGTTCATCTATTAGTATACCTATAATGTTTGTTCCTTTTATTTTTACCAAATCTTCGTATAATTTTATTAACATTAATTCACCTATTATGTTCCAATATTTATTAATTGGTCTTTATATCTAGTAAATAATTCTTCTTTTAATACTTTATTTTCTTCTAGTTCAAAATGAGAATCTTTTTCTAACACTTCTTTAGCAGCATCATTTGAAAGTTTAAGAAGTTTAACATCTTTAAGTAGATTTGCAAGCTTGAATTCTGGTAAACCATGTTGACGAATTCCAAAGAAGTCTCCAGGGCCACGAATTTCCAAATCCTTTTCTGCTATTTCAAATCCATTATTAGACTTAACCATTATCCCTAATCTTTCACGAGTTTCTTTACCCATATTCTTAGCTTTAAGAACACAATATGATTCTAAAGATGAACGTCCTACTCTTCCTCTTAATTGGTGAAGTGTAGCTAATCCAAATCTTTCTGCATTTTCTATAACCATAAGAGTTGCATTTGGTACGTTAACACCAACCTCAATTACAGTTGTAGAAACTATCATTTGGATTTTTCCATCTTTGAAATCTTGCATAACTTCTTCTTTTTCTTTCTTCTTCATCTTTCCATGTAAGAAACCTACAGAATAATTCTTAAACACATCATTCTTGTATCTTTCATATACATTAGTTGCATCTGTTAAATCTAGTTCTTCGTTTTCTTCAATTAACGGACATACAACATATACTTGTCTGCCTTTGTCCATTTCTTTAGCAATGAAGTTATCTATTCTTTCTTCTAATGTTTCGTTTACTACATAAGTCTTAATTGGTATTCTTCCTTTTGGTAATTCGTCAATTATACTCATGTCTAGATCAGAATATACCATAAGCGCAAGAGTTCTTGGAATTGGTGTTGCAGTCATAACAACAACATCTGGATTTTCTCCTTTAGCGTTTAGTTTCATTCTTTGTTTTACACCAAAACGATGTTGCTCATCTGTTATTACCAAGCCACAATTCTTAAACTCTACATTATCTGAAACTAAGGCATTTGTACCAATAAGGATATCTATTTCCCCATTCTTTAGCTTTTCTAGTATTATCTTCTTATTCTTTGGAGTTGTACTTCCTGTTAAAAGGTCACATGTCATGCCAAAATGTGCAAAATATTTCTTAAGTTCTTCATAATGTTGTGTAGCAAGTATTGTTGTAGGCGCCATAAGAGTAGCTTGGTAGCCATTTTTAACTGCTACATACATAGCAAGCGCTGCTACTATTGTTTTACCAGAACCAACATCACCTTGCACAAGCCTATTCATAGGTCTTGTACTTCCCATATCCTTAACTATTTCATCTACAACTCTTTGTTGCGCTCCAGTTAATTCAAATGGTAAAATTTCAAGAAATTTTGTATAATCTGTATCTTCAAACTTTATTCCTGTTTTTTCTTCAAAGTTTCTATTTCTTAAACTTAGAAGTGCAAGTTGAAGTAAGAATAATTCTTCAAAGATTAATCTAGTTCTTGCAAGTTCCACATTCTCTAAACTTGTTGGTCTATGTATTTGTTCTAAAGCAAAGTTTACCTCACAAAGATTGTATTTCTTTCTAAGTTCGTTACTTAATATTTCTGGCAATGCATATTTTCTATCTAGTAATTCTCCTACTAGTTTTGCAATGTATCCATTTTTTACACCTGCAGTTAAAGGATATATTGGATAATATCCTGTTATGCTACTTAACTTATCTTTTTCTACCATAACTGGATTTACTATTTCTAGCTTACCTTTATTTTCTTCAACTTTACCATAGAACGCAAACTCTTTATCTATTTCTAGCTTGTCGTTTAGGTATGGTTGGTTAAATATAGTAACTCTAATTCTTCCTGTATCATCTGCAGCATAAAAATATGTTAAGCTAAACCCTCTCCCTTTTCTTCTAATTTCAGGTCTAGTACTAACTCTTGCAACAAATACTACATATTCACCAAACATAAAGTCTTTTATTTTCTTTATATTATTTCTATCTTCATATTCTCTTGGAAAGTGTGTTAACAAATCATAAACCGTGGATATGCCAAGTTTTTCTAGTTGTTTTACTCTACTTGGTCCTACACCTTTTAGATATTGTACACTTTCATTTAATAACGTATTCAATGTATTTTCACCAAAATAAGTATACCACTGGCAGTATTTAGTGTCAAGAAAACATAGAACTTTTGTTTGTTTTAGTCTTAGAAAAACACCCCAGAAATTAATCCGGGGTGTTTAGGTTTGTTACTTAAGTTCAGCGGGAATGAACTGATCAAGTTCGTCGGAAGTGACAATTCTCTTTTCGATAAGATACTCTGCCATGTTCTTTAAGATTTCCCAGTGTTCATCGATAAACTTGATGGTCTTGTCGTAGCATTCTTTGATCAAGGCTGCAACCTTTTCGTTGATTTCATTTGCGAGTTTTTCGCTCATGAGGTCTGCATCCATAAGGAACAGATTCTTGAAGTTGTCTTCTTCCATACCATACTGGGTAACAACAATCTTTGCAAACTGTTGAGCTACCATGATATCGTTGGAAGCGCCGCTATCCAAGTTTTTGTTTACCTTAAGCTGAGCAACTCTACCTGCAAGGCGCGCCATGATATATGCTTCCACATATTCTCTGTCGCACATAACGATGTTATCGTTATCCTCGAGGATGTTTACTCCAAGATAGTCTTCTGCAGGAATGATAGAAATTGCAGTAACGTTGACATTGCCGTGAAGCTTGGTAAGACGGTTTACAATATAGTGTCCTACTTCGTGGTAAGCAGTAGATCTTACATCCGCCTTAGAAATCTTACCATACTTTTCGAAGCACTCTTCGTATACCTTGTCGATACACTCACGTGTTACAACAGTCTTCTTGTCCACCTTTGCAATAGCCATTGCACGGTCCAAAAGGTCAAGCGTCTTGTCCGGGTTTGCATTTTCAAGGTTGAAACAGTTGGAGCAAAGAATTACATAGTCCACGAGTTCACGAGGAACTTCTACCTTATGGTATCTTTCCATAGACTTGATCTTCGCCTCAATCATAACCTTTACTTCGCCGTTCTTAGGTTCCTTAACCACGATAACCTCAAAGCGTCTCTTGAAAGCACCATCCCTTGAAAGAATCATATCGTATTCCTTATTGGTGGTAGCACCAACAAATACAACATCATCTCTGGAAAGGATAGGCTTAAGCGAACCGCTAAGGTCAACATTGCCATCGGAAGTACCGCCTGCTCCAAGCATCTGGTGCATCTCATCTACGAAGAGAATTACCTTTGGAGTATTCTCCAAAAACTGCTTAAGAATTGCAACCTTGGTTTCAAACTCACCACGATACTTGGTACCTGCAACCATTGCATTTACATCGAGGGACAAAACGGTATATCCAACGAATTCTGCCGGACAAGTTTCATTTACGATGTGCTGAGTAATAGCCTCAATGATTGCGGTTTTACCAACTCCGGGTTTACCAACCAAAACTGCATTTCTCTTTGTCTTCTTAGAGAAGATATTGAACGCCTTGTAGATTTCTTTATCTCTTCCAAGAATTACGATTTCATCGCCCTTCTTGTACTTTTCGTTAAGGACTTCTACGCAGGTAGCAAGGGCTGCCGGAATAACCACAGGCCTTTCAATATGATCAGCATCTTCAGAAATATTTGCAATCATTCTAAGACTGTTCATAAAGGTAGGCATATCCCAACCAAGGCCATTTACAAATCCGTTCACGAACTTGTATGCACTGGATTCTTCGTTCTGAAGAAGTGAGTAAATGATTACATCAAGAGTAAGGTAATCTAAGCCCATTGCTTTGCATCTGAGATATGCTTCATCCAAAGCCGCTTCCAGCTTGTCTGAATAAGCAGGGACAAGAATGTCCATCTCGTCATCTCCATATCCCATAAGGTCTGCAAGGAATTCCATTACCGTCGCTTCAATGCGTTCATTTTCTGTAGGCGGTTCTTCCTTAGAATTGTCTGCTGCCTCCATCTCTTCTTCCATTTCTTCGCGTTCTGCAAAGATTTTTTCTGCTATTTCCTTACCAAAAATGTTACCAAAGAGTTTCTTATCCTCCATAATGAGATCGAGATCCGGAATCATGATGCCGTTTGCATCCATAATGATTTTGGAAATCGACGAGTCCAAAATGTTCAAAGCCGCAAAGATTACATAGGCACTCCGAATCTTCTCATCATCGAAACGCCACGCAATGTCTGTCGCAAGCTCGAACGCTTTTCTTGTGTTGCCATCAACTTTGGCTGTGCGCCATTCATACATATTTAATCATCTCCTTTATATTAATAATAGATTTTTAATTTTTTATGTAAAGATTATATATTGCGATAGTGAAAAAGTCAAGAAAACAGGCTAAATATAAACAAAAACAGTAACACTTTTTTGTGTTACTGTTTTTATCCATATCTACTACTTTAACCCATTGTTCCTAACAACCACCTATCGTATTATAATAAGTTTTAGTTGCTGTTTCAGGTATTGCTAAAACTCCTATATCAGAAAAATTCTTAGGCAACATTATCTCAGTTAAGTTTGTGCATCCAGCAAAAGCACATTCCCCTATAGAGGCTAAAGAATTAGATGTTTCTACATGTGTTAATCCTGTACAATCTTGAAATGCATATGGTGCTATTGTATAAGCTTTACATTCTCCATTCGATCTATATATTTTTAATTTTTCTATTCCTGTACAACCATAAAACGCAGCCCTTCCTATATGTTTTAGCCTTTGGGTTTCTATTGCAAATTCTCCACTCAAACCAGTACAACCATAAAATGCTAAATCTCCTATTGTTTCTACATTACTTGGATACTGCATTTCCGTAAAAACTCCTGGCGCAACATAAAAAGGACCTGTATATTGCCATTTTACACTTGTTATGCCAGAACAGAATTGAAACGCAGATGAACCTATTGTTTTTAAACTTCCAGGAATTGCTATTTCGCCACTTATTCCTGTACACCCTGCAAAAGCTCCATCTCCAATAGATGTAACACTTCCCGGCATAGAAAGTCCTGTTATATTAGTACAATTTTGATATATCATTGGCTCTATTGTTGTTATAGCTTTTGGAATAGTTATGGTCCCTGTTAAACTTGTACAGCCAGCAAAAGCTCCAAATCCTAATGTTGTAAGGTCGCTTGGTAAGTCGGCCTTTGTTATTCCTGTACAGTTTTGAAACGCTACACTCCCAATACTTGTTACGTTTGATGGTATAACAAACTCTCCCACAAGCCCCACGCATCCAGCAAAAGTTGCCATTTCTATTGTAGTTAAATTTCTAGGTAAATTTATTTTAGTAATGCCTGTACAATTTTGGAAAGCATATTCTTGTATTATTGTTAATGTATCAGGTAATGTTATTTCACCATCTAAACTTGTACAGCCTGAAAAAACTCCCTTTTCAATTTTTTCGAGTTTATTTGAGAATGTAATACTCTCTAAATTAGTACACCCATAGAACGAATAATCCCCTATACTTGTAATAGTATCTGGCATAACTACTCCTCTTAAATTTTCACATTCATTAAATGCATCCGCACCAATTCTAATTATTCTATACGAGTTTCCATCATCCGCAGTAAATTCAGCAGGTATCACTAAAATTTCATTTTCCGCACCAGTATATCCTATCATATTCCTATTTTCCGCAGTAATTTCAAAGCCATCATATCCAAATGGTTTTACCGCAACTCCTTTTGTTGTTACTATTATTGTATATTTTGATGTGTCAACTTTATTTTTTTCTAATTCAGTTATAACCGCCTCTCTTAGTTCCGATTGATTCCTTGTGCCTTTAAGATACTCATCTGACCAAGCCAATGTTGCTAAATTTTGTACTTGTATCAAATCGGTTGATTTTACTGCATCGCTTGCATTATTTATTATTTCATTACTACTTAATGTTATTACAACAGTTGCAGCAAGTATTATCATTACTATTATTGTAATGACTAAAACTATTAAAGATATTCCTTTCTTTTGCATTTTTTCTTTCCTCCTTTTTTGCATGCAAAAAAGCAAAGCAGCACACATATTTCTATGTATGTTCCTTTGCTTATTTATCTTTTATTTTAGGGTGCAAAAACGCTACTAATGTTTTTTCATTAGTAAATGTACCTGTGTGTGTGTGTGTGTGTACAGCCGCAAGGCTTTCAGCGTTTTTCATCTTTTGTGTTCCCCTTTTATATTTTTATTTTATATCATATTTCTATTTTTTACAATATGTTTCGTGTTAATAAAAAGAAAGATTATTTTACTAATCTTTCTTTTTTTATTTATCCAATTAATTCGAAGTTTTTTGTTGTACCTATTTTTGCAGGTGCATTATTTTTTAAGCATATTACTGGACGAACTCCACATTCATAAAGTCCATATTCACCAGTATATCTCCAACATCTTGTTAAATCTCCTTCGAATGTCATCATAAATACATATTCATCAGACTCACCATGAGGTGTTGCTAGCCATATGCTTGTATGTTCAACTGTACTCCATACATACAAATCATCTGCTGTAGATATTCTTTTTGGATCTATTGTTCCTGCCGCATTCGCATCTGTTGTTATATCTGCTGGTAGATAACCTATTGTTCCATTTCTTGTTAAACCTAATTTTTTATCATATTTTGTTGTATTTCCTGTAACTTCTCTCATTTGGTTCCAGCTTGCTATAAACATTTCTGCTGTTGGTGTTCCTATTGCTCCTACAACATAATCTTTATATCCTGCCGTTGTGTTCTTAAATGTTGACCATAAAGTTTCATCTAAGAATACGCCAGCACTTTCTTCGTTATCGTCTGTTGAATAGTCTCCCCATGTTCCCATCCATTTAGTATATTGGTTTTCTGGTTCGGATAATAATACACTTTCTGTACTAGATAGTGGAATAAGTGGACCCCATCCTTCACTCCAACGTACAGCACCTAAAGTTTTAGTTACTCCGTTTACAACTACATCATATGATACCACTCTTCCCATTCCTGGAAGCGTTGGCACTTTACTATATGCTAATGGTTCACTTGCTATTAGATAAACATATTCATCTGTTTCATAAAAAACTCTCCAGTCTGTAACTCCATTAGCTTCATAATTAACTGTTTTACCATAATCTAAAGCCCCTTTTACTAAAGAACCTATTGTTGGTTTTTCTGTTACAGTTACACCTTTATCTGTCACTGTAATTCCATAATCATTTGGACTTATTCCGTTATTTTCTAATTCCTCTAATACACTTTGCTCAATATTTACAGAATCATCTTGTCTTTTAGCTATAACTGCTTCCGACCATGCAATGGAAGCAATTTGTTCTATTTGTTTTAAATCAGTAGCCGCTACTGCATCGTTAGCTCTATTTATAATTCCAGTGTTACTCAATGTAACTACAACAGATGCTGCTAGTATTATCATTACTATAATTGTTATTACTAAAACAATTA
>JAZOWO010000010.1:0-12378 GCA_045659265.1 Clostridia bacterium
AATACCAATGTTTAAATATATATTCTTTCAAATTAAATTTGTTAAATATGTAACCTATATAAAATACGGGACCTAGTATTAATACCTGGTTTATACACATAGGTAATGTAATGTTTAAGTAGTTATAACAAACAAAAGAGAATATTAGTGTTATTCCAAGTAGTATAATTGAATGAGATTTTTTCTTGCTTGTTAATTTTATTAATAAATAATATATACAAACCATACTAAATAACGCAGGTAAGAACCATAATGGTCTGTTTTGCTGTAATCCATCTCCTGATGCATATATGATGTTAAATATTGTTTCTTTCAAATTAAATGTTGTTGCCTTATCTAATGTTGAACCAACAAATTTTCCAAGTAGAGCATACGGTATTAAAAAAGCTAACGCCCAAAAATAATATGGTATCATTATTCTTTTGAATTTAGTTTTTATAAATTCTTTAATCTTTTTATTTGTACTAAATGTATAGCCAGATAAAAAGAAAAATAGATAGACATGAAAACTATATACAAACTTGAACACATTAGTGCAATGATTAGAATATGCAACAGAGTGCCCTAAGACTATAAATATTATAGCGAAAGCTCTAGCTATATCTATAAAGGATAGTCTAGTATTTTCTTTGCTCATTTTTCCTCCTTGTTTTGGCTTAATTAATAATGAATATATTTTACTACAAGGTATAGTAGAGGTCAATAATATGCATAAGTTTGAAATAGACAAAATAAAACCTACTGTGTTACAGTAGGTTAATTTATCATTATTTAAGTAATTCTCTAGCAGTACCAAGTGCGCTAAATGCTGAACTTGTATCAAATGGAATAAATACTTTGTTTGCAGGTCCTTCTGCAATTTTTTCCATAGACTCTAAAGATTTAATAGCAACAAGTTCTTTAGTTGGTTTTGCAGTATTGATTGCACCATAAACTAATTCTATTTCTTGTGCTTTAGCTTCAGCTATTTTCTTTATTGCTGCTGAAGTACCTTCAGCTTCTAACATTCTAGCTTCTCTTAAACCTTGAGCACGTCTAATGCTAGATTCTTTTTCAGCTTCAGCTTCTAATATTTGTGCTTCTTTTTGTCCTTCGGCGTGAGTTATAGCTGCTTGACGACTACCTTCAGCTTCTAGAATTAAAGCTCTTTTATTTCTTTCAGCATTCATTTGTTTTTCCATGGCATCACGAACATCCTTTGGAGGAGTGATGTCTTTAATTTCAACTCTATCTACTTTACAGCCCCATCTATCTGTTGCTTCATCAAGCACTTGACGAAGTTGAGCGTTTATTAAGTCTCTTGAACTGAATGTGCTATCTAAATCCATCTTACCAACAATATCTCTTATTGTTGTAATTGCTAAGTATTGAATACCTTTTCCAAGGTTTTCAATTTCATAAACAGATTTTACTGGATCCATTATTTGAAAGAACACAACTGTATCTATTGTAATAGTTACGTTATCTTTTGTGATAACTTGTTGTGGTGGAACATCCATTGTTTGTTGTTTCATATTAACGATAGCTCTTACTCTATCTACAAAAGGGAAGATAAAGTTTAGACCAGCTGATGCAACCTTGTGGAATTTACCAACTCTTTCTATAACATATACTTCCGCTTGTCTTACTACTTTAATAGAAAATGCTACTATTACCATAAGTAGTAAAAAGGCTCCTAAAACATACCACATAAAAATACCCTCCTTTATTCAGTATATTCTTTAATTACTAGTTTTACGCCGTCTATTGAATCTACTATAACAGTTTCATCAACTTTGAAAGTTTTCTTCTCTCTAGATATTGCTGACCAAATTTCGCCTTGAACTTTAATTTGTCCCATGTTTTCTGGTCCTACGATTTCTTTTAAGACAATTCCTGTTTTACCAATTAAACTATCTGAGTTTGTAGGTAGGTCTTTTGTCTTAAATAGTTTTGCAAATACTGGTCTTAAAAAGATAACAAGTAATGTTGTTGAAACTATAAACACTCCAATTTGTACTGCGATTATGTCACAGAACAAACTAACAATGAATGTTAAGAAAGCTCCAACTCCAGGGAAAAAGAATAAGAATCCCACTGTTAGTATTTCAATTACAAGGCACAAAGCACATAATAATAGCCAAATGGCAGTAGGTGACATATATAATCCCTCCTTTATTATGTATTACCCTATATGCCCATATTATATAGTATAAGAATAAAAAAATAAATAGTTTTTTAAATATATTGTATATTTGTAAAATTAAATGTATAATTTGGTTATGAAAAATAGGGTAATAGATAAAATAAATAATAGTTATATATATGTAGTAATATTAGCGGTATATGCCATTATAACGCTTTGTATATCTATGTTAATTACAAAACCAAATAACAAAGATACAAACATAATCGTTAATGGTGAAGGTTTGAACTTAAAAAATGGCGTTGTAAATATAAAGGGGACAAGATATATTACAAGAGAAGACATAGAAGAAAATTTTTTTGAACATGTTTTTTATGATAAGATTTCTAGAACTTTAATAATTACTACATGGGATGAAAAGATAAAAATAAAAAAAGGCGATCAAGGTACTGCAGAGTATGAAGCTGAAACTGCATATAGTATAAATACTTTAGCAAATAAATTAGGATATGAATATGTTGAAGATGCTAAAACTAATAATATATATATATATAACTACACAGAACAAGATGTTAAAATAAAGAAAAATAGAGTAGAAGTATATAGCCTAGACAATAAATCTGTTGTTGGTGTTGTGGAAAAGAAAGATAAAATAACACTACTTGAAACAGAAGCTGTGTATAAAGATAGCAAAGACAAATTACTTACAGTAAAAATAACAGATAAACATGGTAAATCGTATATAGCAAGAATAAGCAAGGATAAAGTGGAATATATCCCAAAAGTTAAAGATGCTATAAATATAGATAAAGAGATGATTGTAATTACACATGTAGAAAATAAGGTGGCAAGTACAACAGATTTAACTAAAGTAGATGCATTAGCTATAGAAATGTTACAACTTAATTCTTCAAGCAAGATAGAAACTAAAAAATATACTTTGCCAGATGCTAAAGATGTAGATATATATGCTGTAATAGATAACGGATATAAGTCTACAGGTTTTGATACAAACATAATTACAGATTTAGTTCATAGTGATAAAAACAAAGAATTGGTTGCGGAACAAGTGCTAGATTTTGTAATGGAAAACGAATTAGCCGGAATTGTAATAGATTTTAAGAAATTTAAGAAGGCAGATAAAGATTTGTTAGAACAATATATAAAAGAGTTAGCTGTATTAATGCACGCAAACAATAAAAAGATACTAGTAAAAATGCAAGCTATTGACTCGTATAATATCATGGATATAGAATATTTTGTAGATAATATAATATTGCAAGTTTATGGTACAAGAACAGTTTCTTCAAAAACAGCGGGTTCACATTCGTCAATTACATATGTAAAGGAAACGATAGATGAATTAGAGAAAAATGTATTAAATAGAAGAAAAATAATATTGGAAATTCCAACATACTCAATTTTGTGGACAGAAAGAGGCGGAACAATAATAAATGCAGAAGAATATTCTATGAAAGCAGTAAATGAGTATTTGAAAGAAAACAACATTAAACCGGAATTTAATAAAGCTTCAGGACAAAACTATGTAAGTTATACTAAGGGAATAGTTACATATAAAATGTGGTTAGAAGATGAATTTAGTATAGGTAAGAAAATGGGTATGGCATATTACCAAGACTTAGCGGGAATATGTATATATAAAAGTGGAGAAGAATTAAAAAGCATATATAGTATAACTATAGAATAGAGGAGGATATATGAATAAAAGAGGTGTTACTCTTATTACATTAAGTATAATAGTTGCTGTAATGGCAATCTTAACAGCAGCAACAATAACTATAGGTACAGACATACATGTAGGTGCGCAAAAGACAAGATTTCAAGCAGAAATTGATCAAATAGAAATACTTACTAGTAATTATATAAGAAGAAATTCTGGTAATGATTTTACTCCATATACATGGAATGTTACATCACTTGTAGGTTATGACGAAAAACAATTTGCTGGTGAAATAATAACAAGCGGTACAATTAATGTATATGTAGTAGATTTAACTAAGATAGATGCGGAAGAAGTAAATGACGGACTTTTAGAAAAAGGTGCAAACGATAGGTATTTGTATTCTGAACAAACTGGACATGTATATTATGAAAGAGGAAAAAACTTTGGCAGTAAAGTATACTACAGAATTTCAGAATTAGAGGAGTAGATGGAAATGAGATTAAGAAAAGGGATAACAATGGCTATGCTTGTTGTAATAGTTGCTGTTTTGGGAATATTAACAACTGTAACTGTAACAGCCATATCTAATAGTTATACGAACTCAAAATTAGCTATTTGGACATCAGAAATTAGTGTTGTTCAAGATTTAATGAAAGAAAAGAAAGATAATCTTCAAAGCATTTTAATGGATGAAATAACATTTGATGTTTCTAATATATCTCAAACAGTTTTAACAGAACAATTTTCTGGAGAAACAATAACATCAAATAAAATTACATTAAAAGAAATAAATCTTGCGGCTATTGGAGTAGATAATGCGTTATATGGAGTGCATAAAGATAAATTAGATGTATATGCATATTCTGAATTAACAGGTAAGGTATATTATCTAAAGGGATTTGATGCAAGAGTAAAAGAATATTATACTTTAACACAAGAGTTAAAAAACAAATACGGAGATAATTTAACAGTATCTAATTTATCTCTAATTTCTTTTGAACAAAGTGAAATAGAACCAACAACGAGTGCTGTTAAAGTTACAGTTAAAGTGCCAAAAACATATACATCAGTAAGCATTACAACGACAAATTCAAGTATAACAGTTGGTTCGAGAGTAACTGAAACAGACAAGTATACATATTTGGTAAATGGTAATGGAATAAAAGGCAATTATACAATAACAGTAACTTATACAGAAAACGGGACTACAAAAACAGTTACACATAAAGTAACAAATGCAATATCTACTTTAGGAGCTTTAATTACTAGTGCCGTAGATTATGGAAAAACAGTAGATTATGTATCAGATAATGGTGTTACAAAATGGAATGTATTATATGAAGATACTACTAATGGATATATTTATCTAATTGCTACTGAAAAATTAGCATATAATAAAATGCCAACAATACCAGGTGCAACAATAACATCGTCGGCGGTAACCATAGATAACGGAACTTCCAAAAATGTCGGACAGATAAGATGGACAAGTGCTCCAACTGGAGTAACCGTTGCAACTGCCGCAAAAACTAAATGGAAAGCAGAATGGTCATCTTATACATCAGGTACAAATGCAAAATGTATATCATATTTTCTAGATGAAACATATTGGACAGCATTAAAAAATACAACAGCAGCATATAAAGATTATGTTTTAGGTGCAATAGGTACACCGACAGCAGAATTATTTGTATTAAGTTGGAATGCTAAAAGAGCAGCAACCAATAATACAACTATATATAATAAACAAATAACTTTAGCAGTAAGAAGTACAACTACAGGATATTATGTAAAAGATGCGGCGGTATCAAGTAATACATATTTACAAGCATTAACTACAGGAGATAAGTTGTATGTGTGGAATAATTCAGAATTATCTACAACATGGTTAGCTTCACCTGGAGCTGTAACAGCAAACTATATATTGATAATAGGTAGTACAGGAAATTTAAGTTATGACACATATAGTGCATCTAATCGAGGAGTAAGACCTGTAGTGTGTCTAAAATCAGATATACCTGCAGTTTTAGGAACAACTACAGATTATAGCTTAATAAAATAATAACCACTTGACAAGTATGTTATAATAATAATGTACCTTAATCTAGGATATAACTTCCTCAGATTATTTCTTGGACTAAGGCGAATTTAATTAAGGAGGAAAAAGTCATGACTAAGGAAAGAAAGCAAGAAATACTTTCTACTTATGCAAAACATGAAGGTGACACTGGTTCTACAGAAGTTCAAGTAGCTCTTTTAACAGAAAGAATTAACGAACTTACAGAACACTTAAGAACTCACAAAAAAGACGAACACTCTAGACGTGGTCTTTTAATCATGGTTGGTAAGAGAAAAAGATTATTAACATATCTTGAAAACAATGATATTGAAGCTTGCAGAGAATTAAAAGCTAAATTATCTATAAGATAAGTTATTTAAACATCGGTAGTAATACCGATGTTTTTTTAGTCTTTTTTCCTTTTCTTTAATTTAGGTATTTAATTTTTATTTTCTTTGTGATAGCATTGTTAAATGTAAATAGGAGGAGACTAATGAAAGAGGCATATAAATATTCGGTTGATGAAGTTTTTAATAAATTGGGTACAAGTTCAGACGGTTTAAGTTTTGAACAGGCAGAAAAAAGACTTGCAGCAAACGGATTAAATAAATTAAATGAAGCAAAAAAGAAAACACTACTTACAAGATTTATAGAGCAAATGAAAAACATTATGATAATTGTTCTTTTAATAGCTGCAGTAATATCTTTAGTAGTAGCAAAAATAGAAAATGAAAGTTACACAGATTCAATAATAATATTTGCTGTTGTAATAATGAATGCAGTACTAGGAGTAGTGCAAGAAGCAAAAGCAGATAAGGCTATAGATTCATTAAAGAAGATGTCACTGCCATATATAAAGGTAAGAAGACATGGTAAGATAATGAATATTAAAACAGAAGAATTAGTAGTTGGAGATGTTGTTTTAATAGAAGCGGGAGATTTTGTTCCAGCAGATATGAGAATTATTGTTTGTAACGGAATAAGAGTAGAAGAAGCATCTTTAACAGGAGAATCATTACCAGTAAGTAAATTTACAGATAAGATTGATGAAGATACAGCTCTAGCAGATAGAAGAAATATGCTTTATTCTGGAAGTAGTGTTGTGTATGGTCGTGGAGAAGGTGTTGTAACAGCAACTGGAATGAAAACAGAGCTTGGTAAAATAGCAACAATACTTGCTGAAACTAAAGAGGAACTTACGCCACTTCAAAAGAAGATGAATGAAATAAGTAAGGTGCTAAGTGTAATAGTTGTTGTAATAGGCCTTGCAATGGTTATACTAGGGCTTATACAAGGAAACAAACCACTTGAGATATTTATGCTTGCAGTATCTTTAGCAGTAGCAGCAATACCAGAAGGACTTCCTGCATCAATAACAATAATACTTTCAATAGGTGTTCAAAAGATGGCTAAAGAACATAGTATTATACGTAAGCTTTCTTCAGTAGAAACTTTAGGAGCAACACAAGTAATATGTTCAGATAAAACAGGAACACTTACGCAAAACAAAATGACAGTTACTGAAATTAATTTTGGTGGCGAAAAAATAAAAGTAGATCATTTAGTAGTAAATGATGATGAGAATTTAAAGAGATTTTTAGATAACATTACATTATCTAACGATGTAAAGACTAATGGTTCTACAGGTGGATACTTAGGTGATCCTACTGAAATAGCATTAGTAGAAATGACAAATAAGTTTGGCAGAAACAAAGATATATACGATACAAGATATGAAAGAGTTGCAGAAGTACCATTTGATTCTGAAAGAAAGATGATGACTACTGTAAACAAAATAGATGGTGAACTTATAGTTCATACAAAAGGTGCATTAGAATCATTAATACATAGATGTTCTAAGGCTATGATTAACGGAAAACTAGTAGACATGACAGATAAGTTAAAAGAAGAAATTCTAGATACAAACTCTGAAATGGCAAGTAGAGCGCTTAGAGTATTAAGCTTTGCATATAAGAAAATAGATAAATTACCAAAAGAAATATCTAGTGACACACTAGAAAAAGATTTAATTTACCAAGGTATGGTTGGTATGATAGATCCACCAAGACCAGAGGTAAAACAAGCTGTTAAAGATTGTTTCTCTGCGGGAATGATTCCAATTATGATAACAGGAGATAGCGTAATAACAGCTAGAGCAATAGCAGAAGAAATAGGAATATTAGTTCCAGGTTCAGAAGCAATAACTGGTCAAGAACTAGATGCTATGAGCGATGAGGAATTTGAAAAGAAAATTAAAAACATCCGTGTTTATGCAAGAGTAAGTCCAGAAAATAAAGTTAGAATAGTTAAGACTTGGAAGAAGCTTGGTAAGACTGTTGCTATGACAGGAGATGGAGTAAACGATGCACCAGCACTTAAGAATGCAGATATAGGTGTTGGTATGGGAATAACAGGTACAGAAGTATCTAAGAGTGTTGCAAGTATGGTCCTTACAGACGATAACTTTGCATCGATAGTTGTAGCAGTAAAAGAAGGTAGAAGAGTATATAGAAATATACAAAACGTTATAGCATATCTTTTAGCTTCTAATATAGCAGAAGTAATAATAGTGTTTATAGCTAAAATATTTAATATGACAGTATTTAATCCATTACATTTATTATGGATAAATCTAATAACAGATGCAATACCAGCAATGGCTTTAGGTTTTGAACCGGCAGATGAAAAATCTATGAAAGAAAAACCAAGAAAAGCAAATGCAAAATTCATGTCACCGTTCTTAATATCTAGAATAATAGTACCAGCATTCTTAAAGAGTATGATGATACTAATATTATTCTTTACTATGAACAATGCATTTGGTAGTGCAGTAGCAACTACAATGGCGTTCATAACATTATCTTTTGCAGAACTATTATTTGTATTTGTTGCACGTTCAGACAGCAAACCAATATTTAAGATTGGACTATTCTCAAATAAACAATTAGTAATTGGTGTGCTTTGTATAATGTTAATACAATTACTAGTAATATTTAATCCAACACTTTCAGGATTATTAGAATTAGAAAGTTTAACGCCACAGCTTTATGCAATAGCTATAATAAATGCAATTGTATTTATGGTATTTGCGGAAATATTAAAAGTGTTAGTTGCTAAAGCGTTTGAGGTAAGAAGAAAAATCTTAAAAGAAAGAAAAAAAGCAAAAGCAATGCAAAATGTAAATAAATAATAAGAAGAATATAACAATAAGAAATAAAAGAACAGTGGAACATATTGATCCACTGTTCT
This sequence comes from Clostridia bacterium, assembly GCA_045659265.1. GTDB lineage: Bacteria > Bacillota > Clostridia > TANB77 > CAG-465 > UMGS1649. The sequence continues at coordinate 9,118 of JAZOWO010000010.1, forward strand.
TTAGTTGTTATTGCATTATTCTATTAAGTAATTTTTTGAAATCGTCATAATATATTTTATCTGATTTATAAAAATATATGTCACCATCGTAACTTTTTCTTATTCTAAAATCTGCCGGTGAAAGTCCAATTAAAAGGAAATCACCATCTGCTGCATAAATGTTGATACCGTATACGTATGTTGTAACAAGAACGTTATCTGAAAATTTATATCCAGACATTTGTTTTACAAAATTGCATATTTTTTGTATATCTTCAGGTTCTGTTAGTGTCGTAATATAATCATATCCATGTTTAATTTCAATTTTTGTTATTTCTTTTTTGAATATTCTGTTGTTACCCACCTTAGTTAAAATTGAAGAACAATTTTCTATTGGATGATGCGAGCGAACGGTTAGTGTATAAATATACAATGCTAAAAAACATATAATAGCTAGTATTAACAATGAATATAGTATTGTACTACTCTTTTTTGCTTTAATCATTCTGTTTTTATCCATTTCATTCGCACCTCCTAAAATACAACTAAATTATATATGGTATATATTTAATTGTCAAACGGAGTAGCATATACTTAACTCTTTATTCATATGTATATATTAAAAAGGGGATGTAAATAATATGAATGGTGACATGAATGCTAACAATAACATTAATGCTGGCACTACTAATAATAGGTCTGGCTCTAATAACGGAGGATTTAACATAAGCAATCTTTTTGATCTTTCTAAGTTAGGTAATATGTTTAGTAATGGAACAAGAGGAAATAATCCGCTAAATAATATACGTAGAATGTTTAGTGGAAACAATATGAATAGAAGATATGTAGGAAATAGGAATATGTTAAAAGTTCTTCCTATAGAAGAAGCATATAGAAGGATTAAAAGCGGCAATATATTGCTTATAGATGTAAGAACGGAAATGGAATATGCAACGCTTAAAATAAAAGGAAGTGTAAATATTCCGTTAGACAGATTACAAGTAGAAATATTAAATATGGTAAGTAATAAAGAAGAAAATATTATGCTATATTGTGCAACTGGTTCAAGAGTAAGAAGAGCGGCACAAATACTATGGTCACTTGGATATAATAACATATACATATGGGAGGGTGCTGGAATAAATACATTTGCTTTTCAAGATTTAATAGTATATAATAACAGACAGCAAGATGAATAACTTGCTAGGAGGAAACTTATGAAAGAATTAAACGATAATAACTTTAGAGAAGAAATAAAGAAAGAAAAATTAGCGCTTGTAGATTTTTATGCAACTTGGTGTGGACCATGTGGTATGCAAGCAGATGTATTAAAAAGAATGTCTGAATCTAGAACATTAGATTTTAGTATAGTTAAAGTAAATGTAGATGAAGCACCAGGTTTAGCGCTTGAACACAGTATATCATCAATCCCTACATTAGTAGTATATAAAGAAGGAAAGATGGTTAAAAAGGTAGTTGGACTATCTGATGAAGAAGAAATATTAAATATTATGAGTGAATTTATGGACTAAATCCTATGATTTAGCCCCAAAACGAGATTTTGTAACATTTGTGTAACAGAAAAGTATGTATTTTGTAACACAAATGTTATTTGTTTGTAGTTGATTTTGAAAAGCCTTATATCTATAATTGAAGTATAAGTAATTATTAAAAATTATTTCTACAAATTTCTACAAAAGAGGTGTTAAAAATGAAAGGATTTTTTGAAAGACAATGGGAATTATTCCTAGCTGACATGCAAGAAGTAGGTGAATTCTTCCTTGATGCTTTTGGTGCTAACGAACAATTAATGTTAGGTGCTCCTAAAGCAGATAGAGTTGAAGGAGAAGAAGGTTTCTTCGCAAGAGAATTCAGACTATTCAAAGAAGACATGAAGTCTTTAGGTGAAATGTTCATGGCTCCATTCGAAGCAGATGAACCACTTATGTTAGATTCAGCAGAACCTGAAATGCCAAAAGCAGAAGCAGACGGATTCTTCAAAAGAGAATGGGAACTATTCAAAACAGATTTAGATAATGCCAATTCAGCTTTAGAAAGCTTATTTGGTATTGAAAAAAAAAATGATGAAATAGTTGAATGTGCTGATGTACCTGTAGAATTCAGAGATGAAGTAGATGTAAAACTTGAAACTTTTTTGGGAGAACCAATAAATGAGTTAAAAGAAAGTGCTTGTGGAGATAGAACTCAACACGAAGTTCTAAGAGACTATGCAGAATTCTTCAAACCATATGCAGAAAACCCAGATATGTGTCAAATGGCATTCAAAAAATACTATGACAGACATGCTCTAAAAATGGCAGTTTCTGAACTACCTATCGAGCAAGTTAGAATAGTACAAAATAATGTAGACATATTTATCAAAGGTCAAGAATCATTTGGGGAACCATTTGTTGACTCAAGAGTTGATACAGTTTTCGAAAAAGCTGGAATCGATGAAGTAAACAAGGTTATCGGAATTATAGGTGACTGTGATTCTGAAGGCAAAACATTAAAAGGTGAAAGACTTTTTGCAGAAGCAGTAAATTACATGGTAGATCATGGTATAAGAGTTGCTAAAGATGGGGATTTAATTGAACCAGTTAGAAAAGCAATAGAAGCTCAACACGACGAAATACACACTACAATGTGTTCATTTGAAGATGTTGGACCAGAATATCAAGAACTATTAGCTAAAGAAAAAACTTATTTAGCTGCATTAAATAGAATTGAGCAATACGAAACTGAAAAAAGAATTGCTGCATTCGAAGCTAAAATGAGCGATGAAGTTAGCGGATTAGATGTAATACTTTAAAATGTTAAAAAGAAGTAAATGTATATAATCATTTACTTCTTTTTTTGTGCTTTTTAAGACCTTAAAATTCCCTAAAACCCTTTACAAATCTACACTTTTGGTATATTATATGGTTGTATTTAAATAAATAGAAATAAATAGGGGTAAATGTATATGAAATTAGAATTAAAAGTTCAAAAAGATGGTGTAAATACACTAAAAGAAGAAGTGTTAAAACACAGTAACAGCAAACTGGAAAAAATGTATCTAGTTATGGGAAATGTTAAGGAGTCTGGTTATGATGTAATAGAAGAAGCTTTAATAGATCTTAAAGCAAAAACTAACATCGTAATGGGTATAGATAAGAAAAACACTACTAAGAAAATACTAGATAATATAATAACATATTCTAAGAATGTATCTGTGTGGGATAATAACGAAGATAATGAACTTAACGCAAACGTATTTGTATTTGAGTATGAAGATGAAGC
>JAZOWO010000011.1:0-6740 GCA_045659265.1 Clostridia bacterium
GGACTTTTAATGTTAAAAGAAACTGTTAAGAGTGATGATGAGAAAATGTTGGTTGAAAGAATGGATAGTTGTGCAACAAAAATTGTTACACTTACAAACAGCTTAAGAAACCAAATAAGAAATATTGGTAGTGATGAAGTAATGGATGTGAATATAACTACAGTAGTAAATGATATGGCTACAATTATTCATAACGATTTAACTAAACATAGAGTTAAATTAAATATAGATATTAAAGGGGATATAATAGTAAAAGGAAATCCAGCTAAATTATCTCAAGTAGTTACAAATATAGTTGTAAATGCAATACAAGCCTATGAAGATAAAGGTGGAGAGATAAACCTTAAAGTAGAAAATAGTACTAAAGAGGTAGTTATATCTGTTGAAGATTTTGCAGGTGGAATTCCTGAACACATTAGAGAAAGTATAGGAAAAAGCATTCTTACTACAAAAGGAGTTTCTGGAACAGGATTTGGATTATATCTTGCATATTCTGTAATAAAAGGAGCTTTCGGTGGAGAAATTAGATTTGATACCGAAGTAGGAAAAGGAACAACATTCTATATTACAATTCCTAAAGGGAAATAGGAGGAACAAATGAAAAATAAAAAAGGAATAAGTTTAATTGTTTTAGTAATAACAATTATAGTTATGATAGTTCTTGCAAGCGCTGTTGTAGTTACTTTAACTAACAGTGGAATTATAGATAGAGCAACCGATGCAACAGAAACTAGTAATCTAAAACAAGTTGAACAACTTGCAAATTTAGCATGGTCAGAAGCATATTTAGATAAAGCTAAAACAGATGCGGAATTTGAAGGAAAGGTATTGGATGCTTTAGATAAAAATGGAGTTAATACCGATGATTATATAATAGAAGCAGATAGAAACGGAGTAACTGTTAGTTTAAGACCTCAACTAAATGAGTATGGTTTTTATTATAAACAACTGTACTATAGTGAGGATGCTGGTATGGGATTTATATTCTATCCAGGCGGAGAAATTTCTATAGCGCAAATGTTAGTAATGGATGAAACATATCCGTTATCTTCTAGATTGGTGGCTATGCCAGCAATCATGATGGGTATGGACCCAGTTGTATCATATTCGAATAAATCAATTTCGGTTGATGGTACAGTAATAACTGTTTCAGAAGACGGAAAAGCTTTAATATCACCTGATGGAAGTCAAATGGTATGCAATTTTGAAAAAGTCCATTATACATATAAAAATTGTAATTATGTAACTGAATATAATGGGGATGAAGTAAAAGTTACTATAGATGCTAAAGGCAACATGACTATGTATATAGCAGGCACTTCATATTTCGAATTTGCCAAAGAGGCTATAATTGATGTAGATAGGCATATGGCAGCTGTTTTTGGTTCGGGGGCTGGTTTGTTTACAACAGTAGATGGAAACTATATTGCTGTAGTACTTGGAGCAGATATAGTTCTTTGTAAGAGAGATACAACAAAAACAAATCCTACTGTTTCGAATGAAATATTTACAGGAACTTGGGAAACTAAAAAAGAATTTAGTGGCAATAAAATGTCTAAAGCAGTTGTAACAAATGGAACGAAAGAAATAGAAATAGGTTCGTTTATAAATTATATGCCAAACGGAGTAGGACCTACTTCGTATAAAGGTAATTGGATGTTATTTGGTACAGATGAACAAGGAAGACTGTTAATAGCATCAGTTGGAATACTAGAAGAACTTGCTGTAACTGGCAAAAATGGATATGACACAATAGTTTCTGTATTAGAGCAAAAAGCTAAAAACTATAAAGATGGTACAATTGGAATATCTGCAAGGTCTATAAAGATGCAAGATTTAGTGGATTTATTACAATTTGACCCATACAAGACTTCATATTATAGTCCATATTATGGAGATACTGCTACATATAGCTGGAGCGGAACTAACGGCGGTGTTAAATTGACTTATGTAATGGATGGAAAAACACAAACATCTAATTTGAATGAAAAATTTACAAACGGTTTTACATATAGAGATGAAACAACAGGTAAATGGATAACTGTACCTTATGTATCTGGAAATACCAGTGACATAGTAACAATGACACATACTAAATCAAGTATGGATTACAGTTATATAGCAAACGGAGTAAAATTAAGAAACTTCTTAATGTATAATCAAGGAACTATTGTCGGTGGTTCTAAAATGGTTTCAAGACTAGTTGCGGACAATTTCCAAGATGCTTATGCATGGGGACCAGATTACGGAGTGTATGGATTTACAGATGGATTAGACAATCTGGGACTAACATTAGTATCAGGCGGCGGTCAGGAATATACTGTATATGGTACACCTTGTGCGATAGTTACACTTTCTCCAAATGTAAAATTAAAAGAAAGTACAACAATAGCAGGCGGATATGATTTAAGTATATAAAATCATTTCTAAAAATAATAAGAGACAAACCAAAAGGTTTGCCTCTTATATTTTTAGCTTTTTAAGCTTCATTAAAATCCGGTTCTGTAGCATACTCAACATCGTGAGCTCTTTTAAGAATCTCGTTATAAGACAACTCAATAACATATCTTTTGTTACGGAGTTTGAACTTACCAGGACCTACGAAGATTACTTCGAAGTCATGAAGATACATCTTGTTGCCGCGGACAACGAGCTGCACGGGATTGTAACCACCAAGCATTCCACGGTGGGTAAGATACAAATCATGAACTTCATCTATGGAATGAACCATCCAAGATTTATCTTCCATTTTTTGTTTACGTACTTCTTCATCAAGAATTAAAGCGTAAATAGGCTCGTTTTTAGCGTTGGCTTTGTTAATGATAGAGGCATCGTCAAGAGGTAAGAAGTTTTCTCTTGAAAGACTAATTGCTTCTTTTTTGTGGCGTATATATTTCATACCACTTTGCCAATCCAAGATGCATTTCGCATCAGCCTCAGAAAGGTTTAAATCATAGAGAAACCGCTCAATGTCTTCCTTGGACATGATTTCTTCAATTTCTTCGTCAGACTTGAAATCTGAGTATCTAAACTCTGCTAAGAGCGCTTCGCCATTTTCTGCCCTTACAAAGTAGAGGAAGGTAAGAGTATAGCAATCCTCCATAGAATAGCCGCGTCCCATATTGCGATAGCTTGTGAATTTTGCATACAACTTATCGTATTCAAAAAGATGTGTTGCGTGGTTTTTAGATGATGGCATATTTTTATATGGCATCTTTTTACGTGTAGGATCAGTAAGGTAGCGGTGGATTGTAGTGTCTCCATCACGCAGATAGATAAAACCGTCACAAGACAGAATTACCTGGCTGGGTGCATTAGAAAACATTACCTGAACCTTTCCGTCTACACAGTACTTTTTCCGGATTCTTGTAATTTCCATACTATATATCTCCTTTAAATTATTATTTAGATTTATGAAAAACTGAAAGTATTATACCATAAACCACGGTATATTACAATAAAAAGGAAGAGAAGATAACATAATTTGAAATATAAAAATGCGCACATAAATATATGTGCGCATTTTGTTTTGGTCTTAGATTATTCTTTAATAATCATATGCTCAAAGGTAAAGTCGCCTTTAGCAAGCTTTGTTTTAATAAAGGCAGGGCGGAAGTCTACATTTTCAAGATTAGATAATTCTATCCACTCAAAGTTGTGGTCTTTCATTTCGCCTTTATCATTTTCCTTAGTAGAGTAATTTTCTAAAGGAATGTTATCGAAGTTCACAGGTTCTACGATGTAGTAGAAGCTAATCTCGTGAGTATGAAGACCTTTTTTGTCTGTGTAGAAGCTTTCTACAATAGCTAATTCACTTGAAATAGTAGCATCGGAATTTAATTCCTCTTTCATTTCGCGAATAACAGCTGTATGCGTATCTTCACCAAGTTCAGCGTGGCCACCAGGCAAACAAAATGAAGTTCCATTACTCATTTTGATAGTTAAAAGTTTACCATCCTTAATCACAATTCCATTAACTCTGTATTTGAATTTGTGAGTTTCAGTAGTGATTTTAATATCTGTTCCCATAGTTACGTACCTCCTTATATAAATTTGCAATATATTATCACAAAATATATAAAAAAGCAATTTTAGTTATATTAATATCTCTATGTTGTAATGTATTAACCACATGTTTACTTGTATAAGGTAGGCTAAAGTTTGTGGGTAGGTCATAAGTTGGCCAAACCAGTTTTCTTTAAGATTAGCCCCGTGAGTAGATAATAGATCATATAAAAATTCTACATTAATTATTTGTAGTATAGGCGAGTTAGATTTGTTAATAATATTTTTAATTTCTTTTTCTAGCAACTCTAAATATTTAGGATCATATGTTTTAGGGAATGGAGACTTCTTTCTGTATACGATATTTTCAGGTAATATATCTTCAAAAGCTTTACGCAGAATGTATTTTTCTACAGGCGTATCACTTATTTCTAAGCCGAGTTTTCTTTTAGCAGATATATTGTATACATATTCAAAAAGTTTGTAATCTGCAAAAGGAGTTCTAACATCTATGCCTACATAATCTGCCATTCGTTCAGTTCTTTCAACAAGGCATGCCATAAACCATTTTATTGTGTTGTAGCAGTTGGTATTAAATGTGTTTTCAAAATCTAAATTAGAATCTTTAATACCGTTAATGTTGCTAATTTTGCTTTTAACATACTCTTCTAAATATTCTTTAGAGACGACATTTGTATTTAATATATTTTCTCTAAGCTCTAAAGATTTAGCCCAAGGGAAAGGGTAAGAGTAGATTAACTCTTCTTTATAATACCAAGGGTAGCCACCAAAAATTTCATCAGAACATTCGCCGGACAATATTGTGTTAATTCCATCTTTTTTAATAGCTTTTAGGAAGAGAAGCATAGATGAGTCAACATCTGCCATACCTGGCATTTCTCTAGCAAGCATTGCTTCATAAAGTGAGTTAAATAACTCTTTAGATGTAAAAGAAAAGGTTGTATGATTCGTATTAAAAGTATCTGCCATAATTTTAACAAAATCTTTATCCTCAGTAGGTTGGTAAGAAGAACCGGTAAAATGTATATTATTATCCTCGTAGTCTATAGAGTAAGTTTTTAAGTTACTTGTTTCTTTTGAAGCAAGAGATACAAGAATGCTTGAGTCTAAACCACCGGACAACATACAACTACTTCCTAGAGAATAGTCTCTGTTAAAAGAAGAGATTACTAGTTGTTTTGCTTTAGATATATTTTCTTCCAAGGTATTTGTATAGGTTCTTTTATCTAGGTCCCAATAACAATATTCTTTAAAACCAGAATTGTTTAGTATTGCGTAATGACCAGGTTTAATACTAAATATATCTTTGAAATATGTTTTACCAGGTGTATGTGCAGGTCCAAACCCAAATATTTCACATATCTCATCCTTAGATATACAAGGTGTAATAGAAGAATTGGAAAGAATATCTTTGATAGAGTTAGCAAATATAAACTCGGTATCGGTAGCGGCATAATATATAGGTTTTGTGCCCAGTCTATCCCTGGCAATAAATGCCTCACTATTTTTTAGATCTATAATTCCTAAACTAAAGCTGCCATCAATATGGTTTAGAAAATCTATACCAAAGGTAGTATATAAATTTAATATGGTTTTAGCGGTCTCAGACTCAATTAAATGTATTTCTTTATTACATACGTTAAATAACCTTCCGGAAAAGAAAACTATGTAATTTTCTGTTTTGAATGCGTGGTTTGTATAATTAACGTTACTTGGTGTAACATTGTATTCTAAAATGTGACCAAAATATTTCATATGTACCTCCAAAATAAATATATTAATATATATTAGAAAATTATTAAAAATATGCAATATTAAGTTATTGTTATACTTGCAAAAAACATTTTGTTGATGTAGTATATACGTATATTAGGAGGAAGATATATGGGACTTACAACAAGTACAGAAATGTTTAGAAAAGCTTATGAAGGTGGATATGCAGTTGGTGCGTTTAACGTAAACAATATGGAAATAATCCAAGGAATTATGGATGCGGCAATAGAAGCAAATTCTCCAGTAATATTACAAGTATCTAGCGGAGCTAGAAAATATGCAAATGCAATATACTTAAGAAAATTAGTTGAAGCGGCAATAGAAGATGCTAAAACTAAAGGTAAAGATATAGATGTAGTACTTCATTTAGATCATGGAGATACTTTTGAGCTATGTAAAGATTGCATAGATAGTGGATTTACATCTGTTATGATAGATGGTTCAAAATATTCTTTTGAAGAGAATGTAGAACTAACTAAAAAAGTAGTAGAATATGCTCATCCAAGAGGAGTAGTAGTAGAAGCTGAACTTGGAAAATTAGCAGGTGTAGAAGATGACGTTAATGTAGCAGATGAAGATGCTAAATTTACATCTCCAGATGAAGCAGTTAAATTTGTAGAGCTTACAGGTTGCGACTCTTTAGCAATAGCTATTGGAACAAGCCATGGCGCATACAAATTTAAAGGCGAACCAAAACTTAGAATAGATATATTAAAAGAAATAACAGATAGACTTCCAGGTTATCCATTAGTATTACACGGAGCGTCATCTGTACCACAAGAATTTGTAGAAATGTGTAATAAATATGGTGGAAATATTCCAGGAGCTAAAGGTGTTCCAGAAGAACTTTTAAGAGAAGCAGCTAAATATGGTGTATGTAAAATAAACATAGATTCAGATATACGTTTAGCAATGACTGCAAATATTAGAGAATGCTTCAC
>JAZOWO010000012.1:0-3719 GCA_045659265.1 Clostridia bacterium
TTTATTAACGAATTAAGATGTTCTTTATTTACTTTTCTATTATCTAAATCTAATGGCAATGTAATATTTTCTTCTACATTTAAAATAGGAATTAAATTGTAAAATTGATATACAAGTCCAACTTGTCTTCTTCTAAAAATCGCAAGTTTATCATCATCAAGTTTATAAATATCCTTTCCATCTATAAAAACATTTCCTGATGTTGGTCTGTCAACTCCTCCAATTAAATGTAATAAAGTTGATTTACCACTACCAGAGGCACCAACTATTGCAACAAATTCTCCTTTACTTACTGCAAATGATACATTATCAAGAGCAACTACTTTTGTTGTTCCTTTACCATAAATCTTTGTAAGATTTTCAACTTTTAATATTTCCATAATAAAACTCCTTTATTTATTACAAACTAATTATATGACATTCAAGGTTACAACTAAGTTACAAAAATTAAATAAATTGTTTTTTAGTTTTATCATACAAATTACTATTTGTATGATACTATATTTATTATCTTTTTTCGTTATTATTGTTTTTATTCTTCTATTTCAGTTTTTATTTTGTTAATTTTTTACTACATATATTTTAATTATTTACACATAATATTTTTGTATTTATTAAGGAGGAAAATATATGGATACATTAAATCAAATTGAACTTCAAGATACAAGACACATATGTGGTGCAGCCACTGGTTTTTGCACTAAAATTGAGTATTACAAAACTCTTGTAAACGATGAAAATGGTACAAATATTTTATCTAAACTTTGTACTACTTGCACAAGTCTTAAACAAGACTTAATTGCAAAACTTTAATTTGAAAGGAGATTTTATTATGAATGAAAAAATAGCAATAGCAGATAGCTTATCTACAACTAATACTATTATTAATATGATAAACTATAGCATACAACAATCTAATAATAAAAATTACAGAGACACTCTAGTTTCATATAGAAATGAATTAGAAGATTTACAATGGCAACTATATGTTTATGCAAGAGATAATGGATATTATGTACCAGCTGCTCCTGCAGGCATGGCAGATATCGATGCTGTTAAAAGCGCTATAAGCGGAAATTAAGGTTTGTTTGTTCTTTCTTACTAACTTTACCTAAAAAGATAAAAAGACGTCCTTAGACGTCTTTTTGCTCTTTATATGATATTATTTTTTTAATTCTTCATGTCTCTTAATTTTCATTGTAGTTGTTTTTACGAAGTCTTCTTTTTTAACTTCTAATTCTTTTATCCATTTATAACTTGGAAGCTTTTTATTAACTTCTTTAATTTCTTCCCAAATCAACTTATGCATTTCTTCATCTGATGGATATTTGTTTTTACCAAACTTTTCATCTAAGAATGCTGTATCTAGAGTTACTTTAACTGCTATTATTAATTCTTTTTCATCTCTAGGATCTTGTTTTGCATATATCATTGACTCATTTACGTAAGATATTTGGTTTACTAATGTTTCTATTTCTTCTGGATAAACATTCTTTCCATTACCAGTTATTATTAAGTTTTTGCATCTTCCTGTTAAGAATAAGAACCCGTCTTTATCTAAGTAACCTAAATCTCCAGAATGGAACCATCCTTTTACAATAGATTTCTTAGTTTCTTCTTCATCTTCATAATATCCAAGCATTAGGTTAGAACCTTTTATTAATACTTCTCCTATACCTTCTTCGTTAGGATTATCTATTTTTACTTTTGAACAACTTCCCGCTTTACCAACTGATGCTGGATTTCTCTTAGTCTCTGGAACTATTGTTGCAAGAGGTGCTGTTTCTGTTAATCCATATCCTTGTAGGAAGCTTATACCAAAATCTTCTATTCTCTTACCTACTAATGGATCTATTGGAGCTGCTGCAGAAACTATTATTCTAATCTTTCCACCTAAAGCTTTTAATATATCCTTAAATACTATTTTCTTTAATGATCTACCAGGTTTACCAAATGCATTTGTAACATCAGACATAACATCTACAACTTTAGTTTTACCTTGTTTATCTATGTTTTTATTTACTTTCTTTATTAAACTTTCTATTAAAGCAGGAACAACTAACATAACTGTTGGCTCAAGATCTTTAATATCGTTTGCTATGCTCTTAAGTCCGCCTGCATAACCTATAGATATACCAGCTGAAATTGGTATTATCATACCAATAGATGCTTCATATGTATGGTGTAAAGGTAGTACTGAGAAGAATCTATCATCTTCATATAATGTAACTGCTTCAAGAGCCGCTTCCATATTAGCCATAATATTTTTGTTAGAAAGCATAACGCCTTTAGACATAGCTGTTGTACCAGATGTAAATAATAATATTCTAAACTCATCTTCATTAATTGGTTCATTAAATAGAACTTCCTCTTTATATTTGTATCCTACTTTAGCTAATTCTTCGAATGTATAGTCTTTTTCAGTTTTATTTTCTATTGTATTTTCATTTTCATATAATTGAATAAATGCTTTAATATTTGTAGCTCTATCACGTATTGCATCAATTATATCTTTCTTTCTTGGTGAATAGAATATTGCTTTAGCATGAGAACGGTTAAGTAAGTTTAACACTTCTTCTGCTGGAAGCTCTTTATCTAATGGAACTACTATACCAGCACCACAAACTACAGAGTAGTATGAAGCTGCCCATTCATAGCTGTTTTCACCAATAATTGCTATTCTTTCACCTTTAAGATCTAATTCTTCAATTAGTGCAGCACCTACACTTGCAACATCATCTCTAAATTGTTTGTATGTTATTTCTCTAAACTTATCCATACCAGGTCTTTTTTCTAAGAAGCCTACTTTTTCTGGAAGTCTAGATGTTGTATCTAAAAATCCATCTCTTATTAATTTGTATCCTTTATATTTTGCTTTTGTATTTAATACATTTCCTAACATATTATTCTCCCTTCAAATTATATACATAATCTATTAGTTTAATATTTAGTTATTCTCAAATTGTAATTAGGTTATTTTTGTTACCTGGTACTAATTATATATTATATTATATTATTTGTCAAACATTTTATATATATGTTTATAAAAAACACATAAAAATAGAACGTAATATTCTAATTACGCTCTATTTATTGTTTTACTATTCCTTAGTTACTTTCTTCTCTTTCTTTAATACGAATATATTCTTAAAGTACCCTGACTTAAACATTGTAGAAAATACATTTTTGAATATTATCATAAGAACTGGCCCTATGATTAAGCCTGCTAAGCCTAATATCTTAAATCCTAGATACATACATAATAATGTTATAAATGGATGTGTTCCTAAGTTATTACTTACTACTTTTGGTTCTATTAGTTGTCTTACTATTGTCATTATAAAATAAAGAATTACTAATGAAATTCCAAATCCCAATTCTCCAGTTACTGCTGAATATATTGCCCAAGGTAATAATAATGCACTTATTCCTAGTATTGGTAACGCATCTATTAATGCTCCTATTATAGCAATAGTTAACGGATAATCTACTTTAAGTATTACAAATGCTATTAACAATTCTACAAAAGTTACTGTTATTAATATAAGTAGTGCTTTTAAGTATTTAGTTAAAGATATAAAACATTTTGCTATTACATCTGTTATCTTTTTTACCCAACTATTAGGTAATATATCTGTCATAAATTTTGTTATTGTTCTTCTGTCTATTACTAAGAACAATGTAGCAAGAAATGTTATTATTATATATATTAATATGTT
>JAZOWO010000013.1:0-10662 GCA_045659265.1 Clostridia bacterium
AGAAAAAAATAAATTTAGAAATTCTGATTATGGAAACGAAGTAACATTTACATGGGATTCGAAGTACCCAGTGTTTAATTATACATTAGACAAGGATACTAATCCAAAGGTAATTAGCTTTGAATCTGATGTAGGACATAGAGTATTTACTTGGTATGACGAATCTGATAAAAAATGGAGAACATCACAACTTGCTGATTCGGGAACTATAGTCGATGATTTAGACTCGACTAAAGCAGCCAAAGTAACTATGACAGCTTCTACATATATGGGTACAAAATTAGGTGTAGATACAGCTGCATATAGTATGTTAATAAATAATGGTTCGAATTTTAATTATTGGCTAGCAACACCTGCATTGTCTAGTACACCCGCCGCTTGTCTAGTATATGGATACGATGTAGTTGCTGCTGGGTTTGTTGGAGCATTACCTTTAATGGATATAATGGATATAATAGAGATTCCGGGAGTGGTTATTGCTGGGGCTGGCGATGTTATAGAAAATACAAATAACGTTAGAGCGGTAGTTTCTCTAGAATCTACATTAGAATTAGAACCCAACGGAACAAATTCGTGGAAAATTAAATAAAAATAAAAAAATTTTGCAAAAACTATTTACAAACGATTTTGTTTGTGATATAGTCTGTGGCATACGTTACAAAAATACATTACATTAGAGTAAAAAGAAGAAAGGAATAATACAAAAATCTTTAATCTTTAAGTTACCTAGGGTAATGTATTTTTTCGCGCGTAGAAAGGTAGGTGTTTTTATGTATATTAACGTACAGAATCTTACCAAACACTTTAAGATCAAGGTAAGAGACAAAGGGTTAGTAAATGCAGTTAAAGCATTTGTTAAACCGAAATACCGAACGATTAAAGCAGTAGACAACATATCATTCGGTATTGAAAAAGGAGAAATCCTTGGATTTATAGGGCCGAATGGAGCCGGTAAATCGACGACAATTAAAATGCTATGCGGAATAATGCAGCCAGATGGTGGCACATGCGTAGTAGGAAACATTAATCCATTTAAGAACAGGAAAGAATATGTTGCAAACATTGGCGTTGTATTCGGACAGAAATCTCAATTATGGTGGGATATACCGGTTATCGAATCATTTGAACTACTAAAAGCAATATACAAGATACCTGAAGATAATTATGAGAAGACAAAACAACAATTAGTCACAAAATTAAATCTGCAAGATTTATTAGATGTACCAGTTAGACAACTAAGTTTAGGCCAGAGGATGAGATGCGAACTAGCCGCAGCACTGTTACATGATCCGGATATTTTATTCTTGGATGAGCCAACAATTGGGCTCGATGCAGTTTCAAAAGTACAATTAAGAGAATTTATTAAAGAACTAAACAAAGAGAAAAAGACTACAATAATTCTTACAACACACGATATGACGGATATCGAAGAATTAGCCTCAAGAGTAGTAGTAATAGGTAAAGGAAAACTATTGTATGACGGAAGCTTAGAAAAAATCAAACACAAATTTCAATCAACAAAAAAATTAGAGATTATTTATAAAAATTTACAAGCCGCTCCAAAAATAGAATCAAAGATTCTAGAAAAAGATGATAAAAAAGTATTAATAGAAGTAAATACTAAGAAAGAAAGTATATCTAGTATTATTGAAAAATACAGTAGAGTATGTAGTATTGAAGATGTAAACATACACGAAAATAATATAGATAATATTATTCTAGAAATGTATAAGGAGTACGAGTTATGAAGGGATATTTAAGTTATTTTAAGACTACTCTCGTTTCAGGACTCCAATATAAAACAGCCGCAATAGCTGGAATATGTACTCAGTTTTTCTGGGGCTTTCTACAAATCTTTATATACCAAGCCTTTTATGCTGGAACAGGACAGGCAGTTCCAATGGATTTTGAAAAACTAGTAACATATATATGGCTACAACAAGCATTACTAACACTTGTATTTGTAAGAATAAGAGATGAGAGTATAGCTAAAAGCATTAAAAATGGCACCGTGGCATATGAACTTGTAAGACCATATAATTTATATATATGGTGGTTCATCAAATGTATTGCTGGAAGGCTAGCAGCAGTAACGTTACGTTCTGGCGTATTAATTGCTGTAACATTATTTTTACCAGCACCATACAATTTATCTTTACCAATATCATTTAGCGCATTCTTACTGTTCCTACTAAATTTATTCTTAGGAGCATTAATAGTAACAGCTATAATGGTAATAATACACTCCATAGCATTCTTTACCTATGATGATAAAGGAATTGCAACTGTAATATATAACTTTGCAGAATTATTAAGTGGGACAAGCTTACCGCTACCACTATTACCAACGATTGTACAGAATATATGTATAGTCTTCCCGTTCTGGTTAATAGGAGATTTCCCGTTTAGAATATACTCTGGAGATATACCAGTGGCAGACGGACTAAAATATTTGGGATTACAAATATTCTGGGTAGTAGCTTTAATATTTGCCGGAATGAAAATATTAAAATATGCGATGAAGAAAGTATATATACAAGGAGGTTAAAATGTTTAAGTATATTTCAATGCATCTAAAGTCGCAGCTAGAATATAAAAGCTCATTTATATTCTTAATAATAGCTCAAATAGCTGCGTTCTTTGGTTACTGCGTTGTTTTCTATTCGCTATTTGCAAAGTTTGGACTAGTTAAATCTTTTAACATATACCAAGTAATATTATGCTTTGCAGTAGTGCAGTTTGGAGAAAACTTAGCAGAAGGCTTACTAAGAGGCTTTGATAAATTCTCTGAAATAATTAAACACGGACATTTAGATCAACTTCTAGTAAGACCACAAAACATATACCTACAAATAATAGGGTATAAGATAGAGCTATCTAAATTAATAAAATGTGTAATATCTTTAATAATACTAGGATATGCACTAATAAATCTTAAATTAAAACTAATATATTATCCTGTAATACTAATGATGATGCTAGGAAGTTCTGTAGTATTTGCAGCATTCCTAATACTAAGTGCTGCGATGTGCTTTGTAACAATAGAAGGACTCGAAGTAATAAACATATTCATATATGGAACAAGAGACTTCGCACAATATCCAATAGGAATATATAACAAAATAGTAAAGACATTCTTTACATACATAGTTCCAATAGGACTAACATCGTATTATCCAATGTTATATATAACAGGCTCATCAGATAGATGGTGGTACATATTATTACCAATATTAAGTCTAGTAACTCTAATTCCAGCATGCTTAACATTTAATGCAGGAATGAAGAAATACAAGAGCACAGGATCATAGAAAATTTAATAATTAAATGATAAAACGGTACCGATATATTTATATATAAAGGTGCCGTAATATATTTTTATATTAATAGATTTATTGCAATATATTCTTAATGTGATATAATACAACTATCGAGGGATAATATATGGAAGGTAGAATGAACGTTAGAACAAGAAAAGCAATAGAAAGAGAAATGAAGAAAGAAAAAAAGGCTGCTATAAAAAGAGAGACAAAAAGATTCTTAAAAACAGCAATTAAAATTGCAGTTATTTTATTAGTTGCATTTGTCCTTTTTGTAGTTATGGAACTTGTTAGGTTTAATAAAAATTTAGGTGTATTACCAGGTAAAATAACAGGAGAAAGCTATACAGAAGATACTGCTATATATTCTGGAGTAGGTTATACTATTTCGTATAAATACGATAAAAAATTTGAAGAATACCAAAATTCTGCAAGTTCATTAACAAATGCTAATATAGTAAGCGGAGAATTTAAATTGTTTAATAAATGGCTTTTAGGAGCTTGGATTAAATAACTATATAAATAAAAAAATATTTACTTAAATGTCATAAAAAAGTTGTAATTTAAATAAACTTATGTTAGAATATATTAGGTAAAAGCGAATCTTATTAATAAGGAGGGACAAATAATGAAAAGCGAAATACAACCAAAATACGAAAAAACAACAATTACTTGCGCTTGTGGTAACGTAATTGAAGTAGGTTCAACTAAGAAAGATATGAAGACTGATACTTGTAGCGCATGTCATCCATTCTTTACTGGATTAAAACAAGCAGTTTCTTCTAAAGGTAGAGCCGCAAAATTCATGGAAAAATACGGAACAAATAAGTAATATAACGGTGCTGCATATTGTAGCACTTTTATTTTACTCAAAAATAGGTAAATATATAAAATAATATTAGTAAATAGGAGGATATATGAAAAATAATAATGTAGCATTTATATACGATTTTGATGGAACTTTAGCGCACGGAAATATACAAGAGTATAATTTTATACCGGCTCTTAATATGACATCTAAAGAGTTTTGGGAAGAAGCTGAAAGAATTAAAATAGCAAACAATATGGAAGGTGTTCTTGCATATATGTACTTAATGCTAAAGAAAGCAGAAGAAAAGAATATATCTGTTAAGAAAAGTGCCTTTGTAGAATACGGAAAAAGTGTTACATTCTATCCAGGCGTAGAAGACTGGTTCGATAGAATAAACAACTATGGCGCGGCTTTAGGTCTAAATATACATCATTACATAGTATCTTCTGGAATAAAGGAAATGATAGAAGGAACAAGTATAAAAGACAAATTCGAAAGGATATATGCTTGTAGCTTCCTATACAATGTAGACGATATAGCTAAATGGCCTGCAGTATGTGTAAATTATACAAACAAGACTCAGTTCCTCTTTAGAATAAATAAAGGAATATTTGAAGTATATGATGAAGCAATAAACGACAAAATGGCAGAAGATAAAAAAGCAATACCGTTTGCTAATATGGTATACTTTGGAGACGGACTTACAGATGTACCTTGCATGAAACTCGTAAAAGATAATGGTGGAGTAGCTGTAGCAGTACATAAAGATAAAGAAATACTTTCTACTAAACTTCTAGCAGATGGTCGTGTAAATATTACAGCACCAGCAGACTATGAAGAAGGAAACAAATTAGATATAGAAATAAAGAAAGTTTTAGATAATATAAAGGAAAGAAATAATGAATAATATATTAAATGAACTAACTGACAAATATATAAATAAATACAATATAGATTCCCTAGATATAACAAGTAATCCTAGGGAACTTGTTGTTTTATTATTATCCGAAATAAAGTCTGTTAAAATGGCAGATATAAAGCTAAACATGGTAGATATAACAGATGCGGATGTACAAGAATTAGATCAAATGATAGAAAAAATCGCTGTGGATAAAATACCACCTGAGTATTTAACACATAAGGCATATATATATAATGAAGAATACTATGTTGAACCAGGCGTTTTAATACCAAGGCAAGACACAGAAACTTTAATAGAGGAAAGTATTAACTGTATTAAAGAAAATGGCTATTTAAGTCTTTTAGACGTTTGTACGGGCACAGGATGTGTTGGTATAAGTATAACTAAGAATTCAAAAATAGAAAAAGCAACATTAATAGATATATCAGATGTTGCAATTAAAGTAGCTAACAAAAATATAGAGCTAAATAACGTTAAAGATAAAGTAGAAGTAATTAAATCAGATATGTTTGAAAGTATGTACAAAAGTACAAATAAGTATGATATAATAACTTCAAATCCGCCATACCTTACAGACGATGAAATGGAAGAAATTTCAGACTTTGTTAAGAATGAGCCAGAACTTGCTTTAAGAGGCGGAAAAGATGGACTTAAACCATATAGAGTAATATTTAATGAAGCTAAAAACTTCTTAAATGATGGTGGAAGTATACTTGTAGAAATAGGACATCTTCAAGGAGTAGATGTTGTAAACATCATTAAGACGCATAAAGAGTATACAGACATAGAAGTAATTAAAGATATAAATTCAAAAGATAGGGTGGTAAAATGTCGTTTTCAGAAGAAATAAAAAACGAAATACTAGAAACTAAAAATAAAAAGTGTTGTGTTATACCTTTAAGATATGGTGAACTAATTACTGAATCTAAAGATATAACTGTAACAGAATTAAAGAAATTAATAACAAAAGCCTGCTGCAAAAAAGCATTCCTAAAAGGGGTGTTTTTAGGTAGTGGGTGTTTAGTGAACCCAGAATCAGAATATCATCATTTTGAGGTATCTCTAAAAGGGAAAGCTCATGCAAATTATGTAGTAAGAATAATGGAAGAATATGAACTTTTACCTAAGATTACAAAAAGAAATCAAGACTATGTAGTATATATAAAAGATGCAGAACAAATAGCTACTATGCTTAGAATATTTGAAGCAAATAAAGCTGTATTTAAGTTTGAGGATGTTCGTATAAACAAAAGTATAAAAAACGATATAAACCGTACAGTAAATTGCGAAACAGCAAATTTAAATAAGATTGCAAAAGCTTCATATAAGCATATAGAAGCAATAAACAAGTTAAAAGCAGATGGAAGATTCGATACCTTAAACGCTAAACTAAGAGAAATAGCAGAGTTAAGAGAAGATGATCCAGCGGCTTCATTAGAAGAACTTGCGGCTAAATGTTCTTATGAAATAAGTAAATCTGGAGTATACCATAGATTAAATAAAATAGTAACTATAGCGGAGGAAGAATGAAAGATTTAGGAATATATATACATATACCATTTTGCAAATCTAAATGTTTCTATTGCGATTTTTATTCTAAACCAGAATGTACAAATAGCAATATAGAAGAATACATAGATACAATATGTATGGAGTTATTAGCTAATTCAGAATTACTTCAAGAAAGAAATATAACTACTGTATATTTTGGTGGTGGAACACCCTCTTTAATAGATGCAAAATATATAACAAAAATATTAGATCTTATTAGGCTATTTAACAACAGTATTGAAGAAATAACAATAGAAGCAAATCCAGAAAGCTTAAATAAAGAAAAACTTACTGCTTATCTAGAAGCGGGAGTAAATAGATTAAGCTTAGGACTTCAATCTGCAAATAACAGTACATTAAAGAAGATAGGACGTATTGCAACTAAAGAAATGTTTGAGAAAGCATACAATGATGCAGTAGAGGCTGGATTTAGCAATATATCTACAGATGTAATAATTGGTCTTCCAGATGAGACATTAGAAGACTTTAAGAATACAGTAGAATACATTCTTAATCTAGATAAAATAAAACATATATCTGCATATAGCTTAGAAGTACATGAAGGAACAAAACTAGACTTTTTATTAAACAGCGGATTTCTAACATTACCAGATGAAACAACCGAAAGAGAAATGAAGTATATGTTGGATAATATGTTAAAAGAACATAAGTTTGCTAGATACGAAATATCTAACTATGCTAAACCTAAATATGAATCTAAGCATAATACAGCATGCTGGGAACAACAAGAATATCTAGGATTAGGAGCTGCAGCAGCAAGCTTTGTAAACAGCACTAGATATACAAACGTGCCAGATATGGATAAGTATATAGAATACATGAAGCAAGGTATTAGCGTAAAACAAGATATTGAAGAAATGGACTTGCTAGGTACTATGAAGGAATACATCATATTAAAACTTAGACTTACTGAAGGACTTAACTTTGATGAGTTCAAATTAAAGTTTAAGAAGGATGTATTAGATTTATATAAAGTACAAATAGACAAACTAGTAGAAGAAGGACTTCTAGAAAAAGATGACAAAGGAATAAGACTTACATATAAAGGAGAAGATCTAGCCAATATAGTATGGCAAGAGTTTATATAGAATTCATATAATATAAAAGATATAAATAAAGTAACAGAAATTAGCTCTGTTGCTTTTATTTTTTATAAAAACATAGTATAATACAAACAGTAATTTGGAGGAGGGGCTGAAATGAAAAAAGAAAAAATAGGTTTGAATTGAAAAAAGCAACTGGTTTACCAACCGGAAGAATAATTGTTGATACAGAAACAGGAGTAAATTACTTATTTTATTGTGATGGGAATGGTGCCGGTTTAACCCCACTTTTAAATGCAGACGGAAGCGTTAACGTTACTAAGGAATAAATTACAATTTACAACATAAACGGAGGTTATAATGGAGAACAAAGAGAAAATACTTGTTATAGATGGTAATAGTATAATGAATAGAGCATTCTATGGAATTAGATTACTATCTGTAAAAGATGGAACATATACAAATGCAGTATATGGCTTTCTAAACATATTCTATATGATGGAAAGCATGTTAAAGCCAGACTATGTAGCTGTCGCTTTTGATATATCTGCACCAACATTTAGACATAAGATGTATGATGCATATAAAGCAGGACGTAGATCTATGCCAGATGAACTTAGACCACAAATGCATCTAATTAAAGATGTATTAAGAGCAATGAATATCCCTATATTAGAATTAGAAGGCTATGAAGCAGACGATATATTAGGTACAGTTGCTAAAGTGAGTAGCACTAAAGATATAGTTACATATATACTAACAGGAGATAAAGATAGTCTTCAATTAGTATCAGATATGAGTAATGTAGTTATGCCTGGCAAGAATGGTGCTAAGACAGAATACACTATATATAATCCAGAAACATTAATGGAAGCTATGGGTGTTAAACCATACCAAATAATTGAACTTAAAGCATTAATGGGAGATAAATCAGATAATATACCCGGTGTACCAAAGGTAGGAGAGAAGACTGCTCTTACACTTCTTAATATGACAGATAATATAGAAAACCTGTATAACAATATAGAGACTATAGATGTATCAGATAAGTTAAGAGCAAATCTAATAGAAAATAAAGAGATGGCTTTCTTATCTAAAACACTAGCTACTATTAATACAGATGTACCTATAGATTTAGACTATGATGAATTAAGAGTTAAAGATGTAAATCTAGAAGAAGTAACCAAGCTGTTTACTAGACTTGAGTTTAAGAAGTTCTTAGATAGATATACAGGTGGTAAAGAGGTAGTAAATGTAAATGGAGATTTCTTTAGTGAGTTAGCTAATACTAAATTTGTTAACCTTAATACTAAAGAGGATGTTAAAGAGGCACTTAATACATTAAGCCCTATTAAAAATACTAAATTACCGTTTATATTCTTAGATTCTAAATTTGAATCAGATAAATTAAAGAATACATTAATATTTAGTATTGGTAATAACATATATACTATTAAGATTACAGATATAAATGCTAAAAGTGTTTTAGAAGAGTTTTGCTCGTATAGATGTGAAAAGATTGGTTACAATATAAAAAGCGTCTTAAATTTGGCTTTTAGAAACAATATAAGGGATATATATGGTTTTAATGATGACCTTATGATTATGTATTACTTAATTAATACTGCAGATAATAACCAATCGATAGATAAGATCACATATGAAGTATTAAATGCTAATTTCCCAACTCTTAATAAAGAAGCTAAGAAGGTAGAACAAACTTCTATGTTTGATATGTTCGATGACACACCTGTTAAAGAGGAAACTTTAGATGAATTAACAGATAATGAAAAAGAAGTACTTTTTGCATATATAAACGTAATTGTAAAAACTGAAGCTAAGTTAAAAGAAACTCTTCATGAAATGGGCTTAGACTTCCTATATAACGAAGTAGAAATGCCTTTAGTAGAGACTTTAGCAAATATTGAAGCCAATGGAATGTATGTAGATAAAACAAAACTTAAAGAGTTTGGAGAATATATAGAAAAGAATATTGCAGAATTAACTGCTAAAATATATGAGCTAGCAGGAGAAGAATTTAATGTAAATTCTCCTATGCAACTAGGCAAAATCTTATTTGAGAAGCTAGAAATAGAATACCCTAAAAAGACTAAATCTAATTATTCTACAGATAAAGAAATACTAGAATCTGTACAAGATAAACACGAAATTGTGCCTTTAGTACTAGAATATAGAACACTAGCTAAACTTAAATCTACATATATAGATAGCTTAATAGATGTAATAGATACTGATGGAAGAATACATACAACATTTATGCAAACAGTTACAGCTACTGGTAGACTTTCTAGTGTAGAACCAAACCTACAAAATATACCTGTAAGAACAGATTTAGGTGGTAAAATTAGAGAATGTTTTGTTGCAGAAAAAGTAGGATACAAAATAGTAGACGCAGACTATAGTCAAATAGAATTAAGAGTTCTTGCAGACATGTCAGGCGACCCAACTATGATAAATGCATATACAAATGGAGATGATATACACTCAATAACTGCATCTCAAGTATTTAATGTGCCTTTAGATGAAGTTACAAAAGAGCTTCGTTCAAAAGCTAAAGCTGTAAACTTTGGTATAGTATATGGAATAAGCGATTTTGGTCTTGCTAAAAACATAAATGTTTCTAGATGGGAAGCTAAAGAATATATAGAAAACTACTTTAGACATTATTCTAGCGTAGAAAAATATATGAAAGGCTTAATAGAAAGTGGTCTAGAAACAGGTTATGCAACTACAAAATACGGACGTAAAAGAAAAGTATTAGAACTTAAATCTGCAAACTATAACACTAGAATGTTTGGCGAAAGAGTTGCAATGAACATGCCTATACAAGGTACTGCAGCAGATATTATGAAGATTGCTATGAACAACCTATACAAAAAGTTCAAAGAATTAAAGCTTGAAGCTAAAATAATAATGCAAGTACACGACGAACTTTTAGTAGAAGCTAAAGATAGTGAAGTAGAAATAGTAAAA
>JAZOWO010000014.1:0-8626 GCA_045659265.1 Clostridia bacterium
ATATATTTATGTATTTGTAACAGATTTGTAATACATAAAAGAGTGTATACAATGTATACACTCTTTTAATTACTTACATATTTTTATTTTAATATAGATAATATATTATTTATATTATCTGTTGTTTGCTCGCCAGTAGTCATATTCTTTAATGTTACTTTATTTTCTTTTTCTTCATCTTCACCTATTATTATTACATAAGGAACCTTTATTCTATTTGCATAATTCATCATAGCTTTTACGCTCTTTTTAGAATAATTTACTTCTGTATTAATATTATTGTCTCTTAACACCTTCGCTGTATTTAATGCATATGTTAAATCTTCATTCATTGGAAGTATCATAACATTTGCTGTAGTTGCTTTAGAAGCAGATACTATTCCAGCTTCTTGTAGTTTATAGAATAAACGTGAAAGACCAATTGAAATACCTACACCAGGAAGTTTCTTGTTTGTATAGAATTCTGCAAGGTTATCATATCTACCACCAGAACATACACTTCCCATAGAAGGATATTCATTAAGTATTGTTTCATATACTGTTCCTGTATAATAGTCTAATCCTCTTGCTATTGTTAAATCTATTCTAAAATTGCTGTCTGGAACTCCAAATCCTCTAATTCCTTTAACAACTTCTTTTAACTCATTTACGCCAGTTACAAAAGCCTCTTTATCTATATTAAGATTTGTTAAAGCTTCTAATACTTCATCAGTAGTCCCTTTTATTTCAATAAATTCTAATATCTTATCTGCAACTGCTTCTTCCATTTCTAGTTTTACAAGTTCCTCTTTAACAGCGTCTCTTCCTATTTTATCTATTTTGTCTATTACTCTTAATACATCTGCAGCTTTTTCAGTTAATTCTAAAGATTCAAAGAACCCATTTAATACTTTTCTATTATTTATTCTAATAGTAAAGTCTGAAAAGCCTAAAGAAGTAAATGTTTCATATATGATTGCAGGTATTTCTGCGTCTGTCATAAGCGGTAGTGTTTCATCACCTATAACATCTATATCACATTGATAGAATTCTCTAAATCTACCTTTTTGTGTTCTTTCACCTCTAAATACTTTCCCTATTTGGTATCTTCTAAATGGGAAAGCAAGTTCACCTTGGTGCATAGCTACATACTTAGCTAACGGTACAGTTAAATCGAATCTCATAGATATATCTGTATCGCCTTTATTAAATCTATATATTTGTTTTTCTGTTTCTCCACCAGCTTTTGCTAGTAATACTTCTGAATACTCTAATATTGGAGTATCTAATGGTGCAAATCCAAACTTTTCATAAGATGCACGTATTTTATCATACATGTCATTAAATAATATTTGATCTGCTGGAAGTAATTCTATAAAGCCAGATAATGTTCTTGGTTTAATTTTATTATTACTCATTTTAACTCTCCTCGTTTGTTTCAACATATATATTTTAACATATATATTTTTTTATTTCAATTTATGTAAACGATTTTTATGTGATAATGTGGTTATTTTCATTGTTTTGCTGTATTTTTGTATATATTGTGGTACAATATATACGCTTGGAGGATAAAAATGGCTAAGAAAAACATATGTGGTTACACATTAGGAGAAGAAATATTTAGTTCAGTTTCACATGGTGTTGGCGCCCTTTTAGGAATTGCCGCTCTTGTGCTTTTAACAATATTTGCAGCTATAAACGGAGATGCGTTAGATGTTGTCGGGGTTTGTATATATGGAGCATCATTAATTGTTCTTTATACAATATCTACACTTTACCATTCACTTACAAACGAAACAGCCAAAAAAGTATTTAAGGTATTAGACCACTGCTCTATATATTTATTAATAGCAGGAACATTTACACCAATGTGTTTTAGTGTAATGCGTTCACTCGGATGGAAATCCGCATTATTAATAACTTTAATTTGGCTTGCTGCAATACTTGGAATTGTACTTTATGCATGTTTTCCAAAGAAGCTTAAAATATTACACATAATTTTATATGTATCTATGGGGTGGAGCGTATTATTCCTTATGAAAGACTTAATAGCTACATTAAAACTAGCACAAGCAATCTCTACTCTATACTTCCTTTTAGCTGGTGGTATAGCTTATACAGCAGGTGTAATATTTTATGTGTTTAAGAAGGTAAAATATTTCCACTCAGTATTTCATTTATTTGTACTGGCTGGATCAATATGTCACTTCTTTTCAGTATTATTTTATTTTGTATAATGATAACAATTTAATAGAGTATATAAAATTAAAGAACAAGGTAGCTAATTATCCTTGTTCTTCTTTTATATCTAAATTCAAACTTTTCTTTATTCTATCTATATTACTTGCAATTATATTATATCCTCTATGAGCTAAATTTGTTGCATTAGAAAAATCTAACAACGAAATGTTATTTAGGCAAAGCTTTATATTAATGTCTGCAAATTCTACTTTATCCTTATTTGATTCATGCGACATTATATTAAAAGCTTGCGAAGATATTCCTATGACATTTTCTATTCCCATTTGATTACCCTTGTTGCAATTAAATGTAACAACTATTATTTTGTCTGCACCCATTTTTCTTAATACATCTATTGGCGAATTCACTCTTACGCCACCATCTATATATATTTCGTTATTTATTTTCTTTGGAACAAATATTCCAGGCACACTACAACTTGCTCTTACTATACTAGAAAGTTTTCCGCCTTTTATATATTTAGGTTCATCTTCATAGTTTGAATTTTCCTCTATTAAACACCATCTATCTTTATATTCTGCTTTAGTATTATCCAAATCTATATTAGAAAAGTATGTTATTTCACCAGTTCTAAGATTAACAGTAGGAATAGCAATAGGGTATGTTAAATCAGATATATCTTCTATCCCCTTTTCTTTTAGTATATATTCTAGCATTCTTTCTAACCTTATTCCCTTTACAAAACCTTTTATACTTATCTTCTTTTTTAATACAGATCCAAACAGCTTAAATGCAATTCCTTTATCTATATCTATTATCCCGTCTTTATATTTATTTATTATTTTAAGCATCTCATTTGGCGTATATCCAGCCGCATACAAGCTTGCCACTAAACTTCCACTACTTGTTCCAGCTATATAGTCTACATTTATATCATAATCTTTTAACGCTTCTAAAACTCCAATATGTGCTAAACCTTTAGCACCGCCACCAGATAATGCAAGCCCAATACTCATAAAAAATGCACCTCCAGTATTAAACCTTCAGTGTATTATATGTTTATTTATTTTATTTGCTACTTTACAACAGAAATAGCAATTCCATCTCCAATATCTACTAAACTAGAATCTAATCTTTCATCTTCTTTTATTGTTTTTAGATATTCTCTTAATCTATTCACAGCAGTTCTGTGCTTATGTTCGTTATATTCTCCTAACACTCTACCTTTAAACAAAACATTATCTGCTATTATTACAGAACCCGAATGAGTTAATCTCATCGCTTCTTCTAGATATTTCATGTATTGTCCTTTGGCTGCATCTATAAACACAACGTCGAATTTTTCATCTAGAGTTTTCATATGTTCGTACGCATCACCATGTACAACTTCAATTACATCTTCCATTCCATTATCTTTTATGTTTTCTCTTGCGATTTTTACCATTTCTTCATTTAATTCCATAGTAACAATTTTACCGCCATCTTGTAAATGTCTTGAAAAACATAATGCAGAATATCCTACAGCAGTACCAACTTCTAATATTGTTTTTGGTTTTGCTAGCTCTAGCATAAGTTCTATAAACTCTAACGAAGCATCTTGTAATATTGGCACATGATTTTCTCTTGCTTTTATTCTGATTTGTTCTATCTTGTTGTTATCTACCATTTTCATCACCCATACTATATACAATATTCATTATTCTTTCTGTTTCCTCAGCAAGAAGTTTTTTATCTTTTATATTTTCTTTATCTACTTTTAATTCTATTGGTTTACCATATACAATTCTTATTTTTCTAAATAATCTTATTTTTTCTGTTATATGCATCGGAACTATTTGAACATCTGCCGTAGCTGCTATATACACAGCTCCATGTTTAGCCTTAACTCCTTTGCTTTTAGCCTTACGAGTCCCTTCAGGGAAAATTAAAAGGTTTTTATCATGTTTAGTTATTATCTTTACCGCGTGATAAACATGGCCAAAATCTTTCTTTCCTCTTTCTATTGGGAATACTCCTTGTGAGCTTAAAACTTTTGCAAATAATTTGTTCTTAAAAAGTTCTGCTTTTGCCATTATACCTAATTCTTGTATATCTGTATAAATTAACATTGCATCTATTGCACTTACATGATTTGCTACAAACACATATCTTTTAGAAAAGTCTACATTCTCTCTACCTTCAAATTTAACTCTAAAAAATGTTTTGCATAGAACAAAATCTAACAGGCCTCTTAAATTCATGTTACATTAATCCTTTCATTTTTACTAATTCCATTGCTCTTTCAACAACTTGCTCTATTGACATATTTGTTGAATCTATTTCTTCCATGTCTTTTGTTTTTACTAAAGGTGATACTTCTCTTGTGCTATCTGCATGATCTCTTGTTTGTATCATTTCTAGAGCCTTTTCAAAAGTTATATTTTCACCTTTTTCTATTAATTGTTTGTATCTTCTATTTGCTCTTTCATTAACATCTGCATTTAAGAAAATTTTAAGTTCAGCATCTGGAAATACAGAGCTACCTAAATCTCTTCCTTCAATTACAATATTTCTATCTTTAGCAAGTCTTCTTTGTCTTTCTGCCATATATTCACGCACCATTTTAATACTTGCAAACTTAGATGTTACTTTTGCCACATCTTCTGTTCTAATGTATCCAGCAACATTTTCACCATCTAAATGTGGTTGTAATTTGCCATCAACTTCTTTTAATTCTATATCTATCTTTGCTAATGTTTTTTCTAGTTCTTCTGTGTTTGTTGGTTCTAGACCCGTTCTTATTGCATATAGTCCTAATGTTCTATATAACGAACCAGAATCTACATTTACTATGTTTAATATATTGGATAAGCTTTTTGCTAGTGTTCCTTTACCTGTACCAGCAGGTCCATCTATGGTAATTTTGTATCCCATCTTTGTTACACCCCTTTATTTTTATCTCGAAATATGTTATCATATATTTGGGTTAAAGTAAAGGGGTGCATCATATGCAAAACACTGATATTTTTGATAAAAGGCTTCTTGTCCTTCTTCTTTTAAGAGAAGCTGGTCATGAACTTTCTGCAGAACAAATTTCTAATTTATGTTCTGAGTTTGAAGATATAACATATATAGATGTATGTATGTTTATAGACTCATTAAGAAATAGCGGCTATTTAGACGAAAGTTATGATAGCTCTAGGATTTTTTACTCACTTTCACCCGCTGGAGAAGAAATTTTAGGAGAACTTCTAGAATTAGTTCCTGGTATTAACCTATTAAATATAAAAAACATTTTGAAAAATTCTTTTGAAGATTACAAACAAAATTACGAAATAGATACTATGATTCTTCCAATAAAAGAAGATGAATATAAAGTAAGTTGCTACATTAAAGATGACAACGATGAATTAATCAACTTAACTATATATGCTGGAGATAAAGAAACTGCAAAAAACATATCAAATAACTGGAAAGAAAATGCAGACGAATTATATGGTAAAATAATAGAACTTATGACAAATTAGTCATAAGTTCTTCTATTTTTTACTAATCACATTGATTTTTACTTGCTAGTTCATATAGGGATTCCATTCTTTTAATGAAACTCCGCCAAGTGCACCTGTTATTGGTTCTAAGTTATATGTAAACGTATACATATGGTTATCCCCTGAATAGAAAACATTTGTTATTACCCCAGTTTGCTCATATATAGCAAGTAATTTACCCATATCTGCAACTTTATCTGCTTTACTTAAGCCTTCAAAACCAGGATGATTTAATAATTCTTGTGTGGCAGAATCTACATCTTTACTGTGTGCTTGATATATCTCCTCTAGTTTATATGTATTAGCTTTGTTTGTCACATTTATTTTATATATAATTACAACAGCAAGTACCACAAAAACTAATACTACCCATATTGGATTCATTTTTTTAGTTTCAATTTCTTTCTTTTTCATATGTTTTCTCCCCTTACCAATTTATATATCTATATTATTACATATATAAATTATTTGCAAGCAAAAAAATAAACATCCTAATAATTATTATTAGAATGTTTATTATATTATTAATCTTTATTTAAAGGTTTCATTGTTGGGAAGAATAAGATATCTCTTATTGAATAGCTATTTGTAAGTAGCATAATAAGTCTATCTAATCCAATTCCTAGACCACCTGTTGGTGGTAAACCAATTTCTAGACAGTTAACGAAATCTTCATCCATTCCACCGGCTTCTTCATCACCTAAAGCTTTTGCTTCTGCTTGTTTTACAAATCTTTCATATTGATCAATTGGATCGTTTAATTCTGAGTATGCGTTACCATATTCACGTCCACCAATAAATAATTCAAATCTTTCAACAAGTGTAGGATCTGATGGTTTTCTCTTAGTTAATGGAGAAACTTCTACTGGGTAGTCTATTATAAATGTTGGTTGAATTAATGTATCTTCTACAAATTCTTCAAAGAACATATTTATAATATGACCTCTTGTATTCTTTATAGGATCAACTTCAAGACCTTTTTCCTTAGCTAGAGCTTGTGCTTCTGCGTCAGTTTTAATTGTATTAAAGTCTATTCCTGTTTCGTTTTTGATAGCTTCTATCATAGGTAGTCTCTTCCAACCTGGTGTTAAATCTATATCTGTTCCTTGATAGTTTATTTGCATTGTTCCTAGAACGTTTTTAGCTATTGTAGAGATAATTTCTTCTGCAATATCCATCATATCGTTATAGTCTTCGTATGCAGCATATAATTCTATATTAGTAAACTCTGGATTGTGTTTGATATCCATTCCTTCATTTCTAAAGTTTCTACCGATTTCATATACTTTTTCAATACCACCAGCAATTATTCTCTTAAGATTTAATTCTGGAGCTATTCTTAAGTACATATCTAGATTTAATGTGTTATGATGTGTTACGAATGGTCTTGCAGCATCTCCAGTAGCTACTGTAGTAAGTATTGGAGTTTCAACTTCAAGATATCCCTTTTCATCTAATATTCTTCTTAATTCTTTAATTATAGCGCTTCTAGTTATGAATGTATCCTTAACTTCTGGATTCATTATCATATCTACGTATCTTTGTCTATATCTTAAATCTACATCTTTTAATCCATGATATTTTTCTGGTAATGGTCTTAAAGACTTAGTTAAAAGCTTAATTTCTTTTGCATGAATAGATATTTCCTCTGTTTTTGTTTTAAATACAAATCCTTTAATACCTATAATATCTCCGATATCATATGTCTTAAATTCAGCATAAGCTTCTTCACCTAAATCATTTATACTAACATAGCTTTGTAGTCTTCCATACATATCTTGAATATGGCAAAAAGAAGCTTTTCCCATTATTCTCTTTCCCATTATTCTACCAGCAACGACTACATCTTTTTCGTTTAATTCATCGAAATTTTCTTTAACGTCTTTGCTTGTATGTGTTCTTTCATATTTAGTTACTTCGAAAGGATTTTTACCTTTTTCAGTTAACTCCTTTAACTTGTCCATTCTAACTTGAACTAACTTATCGATGTCTTCTTCTGTTTGTAAAGACTCATTTACATTTTCTTCTTGCATCTTTTTACCCTCCTTAATATGCTAAGTAGTATGTAGCTAACTACATACTTTTACTTATTTCTAATATTTTAT
The DNA here is from genome assembly GCA_045659265.1 of Clostridia bacterium. Lineage (GTDB taxonomy): Bacteria > Bacillota > Clostridia > TANB77 > CAG-465 > UMGS1649. The sequence continues at coordinate 7,817 of JAZOWO010000014.1, forward strand.
ATTTTACAGTTCCATCTGGAACTTCAACATCTACATCTTCACCTTTTTTGTGACCAAACAATGCTTTACCAACTGGTGATTCTACAGATATTTTACCACTAGCTAAATCTATTTCAGTAGATCCAACTATATGATATTCTATTTCTTCTTCAAATTCATAGTCATAAAGTTTAACTAATGTGCCGATACCAACTTCTTTAGTTGATATATTATCTACGATTTCTGCGTTTCTAACCATTACTTCTAGTTCAGCTATTTTAGCTTCTAGTAATGCTTGCTCATTTTTAGCTTCATCGTATTCTGAGTTTTCAGATAAATCTCCAAATTCCTTTGCTTCTTTTATTTTAGCAGCTACTTCCATCTTCTTTGGCCCTTTTAAGTATGCTAGCTCTTCTTGTAATTTATTATATCCTTCTTCCGTAAGAAGTACCTTGTTTTCTTCCATTTTATTTTCCTCCTATTTTTGCCTGGTATAGTTTACCTTAAATCATAGTGCTTTGTCAAGAGTTATGTATTTTAACATACATGCAACCGGCAATATTCCATACCTTTCCTTTAAATAATCTATTTCAGTTATTTCATTTTCTATTTTATTTAATAAAATTATATTAGTATTATATTTGTCTGTATAAGCAGTTTCTAAATCTATAACACACGACTTTTTGTTTAATCTCATTCTTGGATAGTTTGTTCTATAATCATCAGCATAATATATTACATCATAATCTATAAAGGCTTTTTTATTATATTTAACTATCTCAATTACGCAACCTACCGCATCGTTTATATTATCTATTTTATCTAATATAT
>JAZOWO010000015.1:0-11821 GCA_045659265.1 Clostridia bacterium
TGAGTACTCTGTAGAGTTCGTCTGCAGAGAAACGTGTAACATTTTTTGCTGTAACCAAATCAAAAAAGCCGTCCTCGAAGGGGATATGGTAGTTGTCGGCAAGGCGAATATCTATGCCTGCTAAACCTTTACTTGCATTTACCATTTCTTTAGAATTGTCTATTCCGTACAACCGTACGGGAACTAAGGAGTGTGCTTTAATTAACTTGAGTACAAAACCGTTGCCAGTGCCAATGTCTAAAATTTTGCTATTTACTGTAATGTTTTTAACAATATGCTCCAAAAAAACATCGTTAACGTTTAACGAGTTTTTAGAAGCGTTATTGTTTACGTCATCTCGTAAATGCACAACATGTTCGGTGTAAAACATACTGTAGCCTCCTCTCATATTAATAATCTCAAACATTATATCACTTTTAGTACTTTATGTCAACTTTAGAAACAGCTAAAGCACATAATTAAAAAACAAAAAATGTTTAGTTGCTATGAGCACTTTTTTATGGTATATATTATGGTATAAATATAATCATAAAGAGGGTAAAAATTATGAAAAAGAAAATAATATTTAGCATAGTGTTAACGCTTGTGCTTTTAATAAATATGTGTAGCATATTTGCTACTGCTATGTACGTGGTGCCAGAAGATTCAAGAGCAATAGCTCCTAAATATAATGTAACAAAAGGCGCTAATGGGATTTTTACAGGTAAAGAAACATTAACATTTTTAACAGATGGCGATGGCGTAGATTACAAAAGCATATATGTAGATCTTATTGAATTAGAATTAGGTGAAGACTATGTAATGGGTGGAGACAATGGACTGTTTAAGATAAAACCAGAGTTTCTAAAAACATTAAAAGATGGTAAACATGAACTTATAATAATCTATGTAGATGGATACGCATTAACAACATTTACTACTAAAGGTGGAGATGGTACAGCTAAACCAACTGTTCAAGATGCGCCAACGACAGGAATTATTACAACTGGACCTAATAGTTCAGAAGTACCAATAGGTGCCCTTATTGGGCCAACAGAAGAACAAGCTACAGGAAAGAAAAGTGCAAATGTAATGTTATTACCAATAGTTATTTTTGTGTTAATAATAGTAGTACTTTGCATTAAGAAAAATGGGAAAAACAAAAAGTAAATATAGAGGGGAATAAGGGTATATATGTTTAAATTTGAATTAGACGTTCTTTTGTTTTTGCAAAATATAAGAACAGACATATTAAATGTGCTATTGCAAGGAATAACAATGCTAGGCGAAGAAGTAGTTATGGTTTTAGTTATAGCAATATTATATTTCTGCATAGATAAGAAATTTGCACAAAAGCTATTTTTTGTAACAGTTTCATCAGCGGGTATAAATGGAATAATTAAGAATTTAGTAAGATTTCCAAGACCGTTTGCAACAGGCAAGATAATTTGCGTAAGAGAAGATACAGCGACTGGGTATTCATTTCCAAGTGGTCATACACAAACATTTGCTAGTATGAGCACAACGATTGCCAAAAAATTAAAAAAGCCGTTAGTTACATTTCTAGTTGGTATATTAATAGTTTTAGTAGCATTTTCTAGAATGTATCTTGGAGCTCATTATCCAAGTGATGTAGTGGTAGGTGCAGTGTTAGGTGTAGTGCTAGCTTTAATAGGGACAAGCCTTTTTGATAAAGTTGAAAACAAAAAAGTGTTATACTTAGCAACAATAATATTATTAACACCATTTGCTGTACTGTTTTTAATAAATCCAGATGAACATTTTGAAGATTTTTATAAAATATTTGGAATGTTAATAGGCTTTTTACTTGCAGTTATGTTTGAAGAAAAATATGCGCCTCTAGAATATAACGTCTCTTGGTGGAAAAAAGTATTAAGAGTAGTGCTTGGTGTTGGATTTGCGCTAGCAGTTAAAGAGGGCGTCAAATTACTTAATATATTTGATTCACTTAGAATGAACCTTGTGTTTGATGCATTTCGTTATGGATTATTAATATTTGTGGCATTAGGAATATGTCCGTGGATATTTAAGAAGTTAAAGATATAATAGGAGGGTAATATGAATAAATCGGGTAATATAGCAACAATAATAGGATCTCTTTTTGGAATAGCAACAGGGGTATGTATGTTTTATATATTTTCTAACATGGGAATATTAGAACATAGCATATATTTCTTTGCAATGCCAATATGTTTTTGCGTTGCAGGCATAATACCAATAATACGAATAATTATGACAAACAGCGTAAAAAACAAAGATGTTGTTGTAGAAGAATTAGGAGAGAATATAAATTTTGAAGGAATATATACAGAACTTCAAGATAAACATGCTTATGAATTAGACAAAATAAGAAAAAGAGTATTTCCAGCAATAATACTTGTAACTATTTCTGTTATAGGATTAATTTTAATGGGCTTTTGGGTGGATAAAGTGGATAAAAACCCAATGCTTATTTATGGAAAAGAGAATTTGTTAATAATTATACCAATAGTTATAGTAACACCATTCTTTGCAGCAGTATTTATGCTTTCATCAAGAAAAGGAGCTTATACAAGAAAATATAAAGATTTATTAGTAGCAGATTTAGTGCAAAGGATAAATGGCTCTCTAAAATATGAGAGATATAACGGAGAAATTAATCACAGATTAATAGGGAAATATAGAGATTCAAATTTTGATAAATTAAAGTTCAATAGATGGGATGCAGAAGACGCTATACATGGAAATATTACAGACAACTTGCATTTGGAACTTGCAGAACTTAGCATAGATCATGAGAGTGGTTCTAGAAAAAACAGGACAACGATAAATATATTTAAAGGTTTATTTGCTCGTGTGGAAAGAAAAGAGAACTTTAATACTATAATTAAAGTATTAAATGATAAAAACAAAGCATCTGTAAGTAATCAAGACAATTTAAGCGAAGTGAAAATGGATAGCACGGAATTTGAAAATATGTTTAATGTGTACTCAAATAATCCTGTTGTAGCGATGAGGGTGCTAACAAGTGATATAATGGAAAAGATTATAGATTTTGAGAAAAGATTAAATATACACTATGAACTATATATTTCAGGCGCAGAGATATATATGCGTTTGTTTACTAAAGAGTTATTTGAACCATCAATATTTAATAAAGATAAAGAAAAGAAGAATATGAGAATGTATTACGAAATATTAAATCTTGTGATAGATATGTCTAAAGAATTAGATAAGATTATATCTGAAGTCGAAGTTTAGTTATAGACAAAAAACAACAAAATGTGATAGTATCTTTTTAGATATATAAAGGAGATAAACATATGAAAAAAGAAGATAATGAATTTGAATTAATATACACAGATATTCGCAGAAAATATCAAGATAAATTTGATAAATGGAATAAGGATATTAAATTGTCAAAAATATTATACGCCGCGTTGGTAGCTTTTCTTTTAGTAGTTGTGTTAATATTATTTGTAACACCATTTAAAACTTTATTAGCTACAAATAAAGGTACTTTTTATGCAACAATAATTGCAATTGTAGTGGTTGCGGTTGTGATAGTGGCATATGCATCTTCGTTAAGAAGTAGATATAAAAAAGAATATAAAGCTACTGTTGTAACGGATTTGGTAAATAGAACAAATAGCAATTTTGCGTTTAGTGAGAAATGTGCAGATAATGGTGCGGGACTTAAGAATGCATATGAAGATGCGGGATTAGACAGACTTTCTCTAATGGGATTAGGTCAAATACTTTCTGGTGTTAGAAGAAGTATGGAAGTACAAACTCATAACTATATCGAAGGTACTACACAAACAAACATTATGACAAGAATGTCTGAAGTTGCTGTATATGATGTGAAGAAAATAACAAGAGTAGAAAACGGAAGCGTTTCACAAAGCACAGAAAGAAAAAATATATTTGATGGTTTCTTTGCACATGTAAGTATTCCTACTGCTGTGCCAGTAGATTTTAGTGTGTTTACAAATGATCCAACTCCAAGAGATTACTATAATGACGATGTTAGAACTAACAAAGGCGGACAAAGAGTGTCTATGGGAAATTTAGAGAGTTGGAGAGGTTTATGTGTGTATTCTGAACAGCCTGAAAAACTTGAAACTTATGCTACTGAAGAAATGGGAAGAATAATTAGAGACATGGATAAAAAATCTCTTATAAAAACAGATATTGCACTAAAAGGAAACAACATATATATAAGATTACATCAACATTCATTCATTAATCCAGATTTAAAAGATGAAAATAAGAATAAAGCTAAATTAAAAGCATGCTATGATATGTTAAACTTTATAGAAGAATTTGCAATAGAAGTAAATGAGACAAATAAGGCTAAAAAATAAATAAGAAAAAGCTGATGAATATATAATTCATCAGCTTTTTGTGTTACAGATACTTCACAACAGAAGTAGGATAGATAATTTCCTTACCAGACTTAAGGTCTTCAAGGTCTACCCAGCGAATAGGGTAAGCAGTATCTCCTTCTTCATAGTAAACTTCCTTGTAATCTTTTTCATCAAGAGTTACTCTGTAAAGGAAGATAAGCTCGTGCCCTTGCTTGCCATCAAATGTGAAGATGTTTTCATCTACACCAAGGAACTCACCAACTGTAACGTTTGCTCCAATTTCCTCCATGAATTCTCTTTTAAGAGTTTCGTTACTCTTTTCCAAGAATTCGATTCCGCCGCCAATGGCGCGCCAGAAATGAATGCCTTTAACTTTGTCAAAGCCTTCGCTTGCCAAAACCTTGCCGTCACGCACTACTATTCCAAGTGCAATTGGTCTAATACCTCTGAATTTATCCATAAGACACCTCCGTTTTAAATTAACGAAAACATTATACCATAGGAGACATAAAAAAGCAAATTGGAGTACATATGAATTTTTCTTTAATAAAGTTCACAAACTATTTGCAAAAATATTCTTTAATGATATAATGAAAAATGTAATATAATGAATATAATAACGAAAGGATGAGATGAGTAATGAACTTTGAAGAATGGAAAAAATTTAAAGCCGGTAAATGGCAAGAAGAAATCGATGTAAGAAACTTTATTCAACTAAACTATACACCTTATGAAGGAACAGATGAATTCCTTAAAGGGCCAACAAATAGTACAATAAAACTATGGGATAAAGTATTAGAATTATACAAAAAAGAAAAAGAAAATGGTGGAGTGTTAGATGTAGATGTTAAAACAGTATCTACAATAACAGCACATAATGCTGGATACATAGACAAAAGATTAGAAAAAATAGTAGGATTACAAACAGACAAGCCATTAAAAAGAGCAATAATGCCTTTTGGTGGAGTAAGAATAGTAGAAAAATCTTGCGAAGCTTACGACAGACAAATGGATCCTAAAGTATCCGAAATATTCCACACAATAAGAAGAACACACAATGATGGAGTATTTAGTGTATATACACCAGATATACGTGCAGCTAGAAGTTCTCACTTAATCACTGGTCTTCCAGATGGTTATGGTCGTGGAAGAATCATAGGAGACTACAGAAGAGTAGCCCTTTATGGTATAGATGCACTAATTGCAGAAAAGAAAAAATCTTTAGAAGCATTAGATAGAAGAGAGTTTACAGAAGAAATAATAAGAAATCGTGAAGAAACTTACGATCAAATATTAGCTTTAGGTGAACTTAAAGAAATGGCAGCTAAATATGATTTAGATATATCTAAACCAGCTGCAAACGCTAAAGAAGCTGTTCAATGGACATATTTTGGATACCTAGCAGCAATAAAAGACCAAAATGGTGCTGCAATGAGTATAGGTAGAATAAGCACATTCTTAGATATATACATTGAAAAAGATTTAGCAGAAGGAACATTAACTGAAGAAGAAGCACAAGAATTAATTGACCATTTAGTAATGAAATTAAGACTTGTAAGATTCTTAAGAACACCAGAATACAATGAACTATTTAGTGGGGACCCTGTATGGGTAACTGAAAGTATAGGTGGTATGGGAATAGATGGTAGAACTCTAGTAACTAAAAACTCATTTAGAATACTACACACACTATCTAACTTAGGACCTGCACCAGAACCAAACTTAACTGTATTATGGTCAAACAATTTACCAAGAGGATTTAAAGAATACGCAACTAAGATGTCTATAAAAACATCATCAATCCAATATGAAAATGATGACCTTATGAGAGGATTCTGGGGAGATGACTATGGTATAGCATGTTGTGTATCTGCAATGAGAATAGGTAAACAAATGCAATTCTTTGGCGCTAGATGTAACCTTGCTAAAACACTACTTTATGCAATAAATGGTGGACGAGATGAAATATCTGGTAAACAAGTAGCACCTAAATTTGAAGGTGTAACAACAGATTATTTATACTATGATGATGTACTTGCAAAATTCGATAACATGATGGACTATGTTGCAATGGTTTATGTTAAAGCATTAAATGCAATCCATTATATGCATGATAAATATTCATACGAAAAAATAGAAATGGCGTTACATGATGATGAAATCTTAAGAACTATGGCTACTGGTATTGCAGGATTATCTGTTGTAGCAGACTCGTTATCTGCAATAAAATATGCTAAAGTTAAAGCAATTAGAAACGACCAAGGTTTAGTAACAAGCTACGAAATTGAAGGAGATTTCCCTAAATACGGAAATGATGACGATAGAGTAGACTCAATAGCTGTAGATGTGTTAAAACGTTTCATGAACAAGGTTAGAAAACAAAAAACATATAGAAATTCTAAACCTACTATGTCAGTTCTTACAATAACATCAAATGTTGTTTATGGTAAAAATACTGGAGATACTCCAGACGGAAGAAAAGCAGGAGAACCATTCGGACCAGGTGCAAACCCAATGCATGGTAGAGATACTAATGGAGCGCTTGCAGTTATGAACTCAATTGCAAAACTTCCATACGAACATTCAGAAGATGGTATTTCATATACATTCTCAATAACACCAGGTACACTTGGAGACAGTGAGAATACACAAGTTTCAAACTTAATATCTATGCTTGATGGATATTTTGCAAGAACTGGACATCATATAAATGTTAATGTATTTAACAGAGAGTTATTAATAGATGCAATGAATCATCCTGAAAAATATCCACAACTTACAATTAGAGTTTCTGGATACGCAGTAAACTTTGTTAAATTAACTAAAGAACAACAATTAGACGTAATAAATAGAACAATACATGAAAAAATATAAGGAGTAATATGGAAAAAGTAACAGGGAGAATACATTCCTTTGAAAGCTTTAGTACAGTAGACGGCCCTGGGGTAAGATATGTTATCTTTCTCCAAGGCTGTCCTTTAAGGTGTAAGTATTGCCACAATAGAGATACAAGAGATGTACATTTAGGTGAAGTATACGATGCTGAATCTATTGTAGAAAAGATACTTAATTACAGAGAATATATGGGTGAAGATGGTGGAGTTACTGTAAGCGGAGGCGAACCACTTCTTCAAATAGACTTTGTAATAGACCTATTTAAGAGATTAAAAGCAGAAGGAATACATACAGCAATAGACACATCTGGTTTTGTAGATGTAGACAAATTAAAAGATTTATTAGATTATACAGATTTAGTAATCTTAGATTTAAAAGAAATGGATAATGATACACATAAAGATTTAATTGGAGTAGATAATGCAAAAATATTAAAGTTTGCAGAACATATTTCAGATTCTGGAGTACCTATGTGGATTAGACATGTTCTTGTGCCTACAATAACTGATAAGGAAGAACATTTGCTTAAACTTAAAGAATTTGTTTCAACGCTTAAAAATGTAGAAAAAGTAGAGGTGTTAGGATACCATACTTTAGGTAGTGAAAAGTGGGAAATGATAGGGGATAAGTTTATGCTAGAAGGAATTCCTGAAGCTAGCGGGGAAGATGTAAAAAAAGCAGAACAAATACTTGGAATTAAATAAAGAATGGAAATAAATCCATTCTTTTTCTTTTTATGTACTACTGTACAATTTTTTTGTTATGTGATATGATTTTTTTAGAGGTGTAAAAGGATGCATCGTAAGATGGAGTCGAAAATCGGGGAAAAGATGATTTTATCTTTAGCAATAGCGGCCGCTGTTGCTGAGTTAATAAATATAAGTAAAAACATGTTTATAGATAAACCAATACTTAATATGTTAAGCATAATATTTGTTTTAGTATTTGGAGGATATGGCTGGTACAAATTAGTTGTAGAAAAAGGCGTAAAACAATATAACGTAAAGATTGAAACTGTAAATAATAGAGTAAAAACTATAGATTTTGAAAAAATATATAAAAAACTAACAACTGAACACAGAGATTATTTAGAAAAGAAAAGACTTGCTATAAAAGACAGATTGGTCATTAGACATGTAAGTATGCTAGTAATTTTAATATGTGTTATATTAGGAGTGCTAGGTTTGTTAAAAGGCGATTTGGTGTCTGGAATGGATTATTTACCGTTAGGGTTATTAGCAGGATTAGTTTTCTTTGCTACTTTGCTAAAGGGACAGGATAAAGAATTAGAATATAAAGCGGCATATAAATTAAGAATAGTTTCTAATTTGTTAAAAGAAATTAATTCTGACTTTAAATACAGATTGGCAGATAAGGAAGATGAGAAATTATTTAGAGAATATGTACCAGCAAATTTTGGATTAGTAGAACATACACATGTGGATTATGTGGATAGAATTGAAGGCAAAATAGACAATAACGTCTTAGATATATTAGAGATAATATTAGAATCAGAATTGAAAGATGAAAATAGAAGTAGTGTTAATCTAAGAGTATTTAACGGGATGTTTGCTAAAGTCCAAACATCCAAAGAAGGAACATTCAAATTAAAGGTGTCTTCGGTTGGAGTACCAACTAGAGCAGATATATATGAAGCTGGTTGTAAAAAAATAAAAATGGACAACTCTGCCTTCATGGATAATTTTGTAGTAGAAACAAACGAAAAGATTTTAGCGGCAAGAATATTAACAAGTGATGTAATGACATTGCTTTTAGATTATAAGAAAAAGTACGGAATAGATTTAGATATGGCAATAAAAGATGGAGCAATATACTTCCTGTTCTATACGGGAGATTTATTTGAACCGAATGTGTTCAAAGATTCAATGCATAGAGAAACTTTACTTGTAGATTATTCTACATTAAAAATGACAATAGAACTTATGCAAAAGATGGGAACAATAGTAACTGAATTATAGTTATAATTTGTATATAGGAGGAACGTATGATAATTGTACTAACAGGAATAGTAATACCTATAATTTTATTAGTAGCAATGTTGGTTGGTACTTTAATAATATCGCCGGCGGTGATAGCAGAAAATATAGGTCAAATCTATCAAGCGTTAATAGCAATAACAATAATACCGGTTGTTGTAATACTTAGTAGAGCAACAAAAGGATATGTGTTTACTAAAAATGTTAAGTTAAGAAATGCAAGAGAAGAGTTTGAAAAGATTTATGATAAATTATTGGAAATAGATAATCAAGATTTGCATAGATTGAAGAAAATAGCTAATATATTTACTGTTGTAGATATTGCATTAGCATCAATGATGGTGCTAGGAATAGTATTTGTAAAAATACCAGGCTATGCTATATCTGAAACGGTAGATGGAATAGTTAAGTTTGTGGCATTATTATCACCATTTTTATTAGCAGGCATGATATTTTTAGGAATTAAGCACAGAAGAATATATAAAAAGACATACAAAGAGCAAGTTATAACAAAATTTGTAAAACTTGTAGATGAAAATTTAAGATACAGCTTATATGGTAGAGTCGGCGATGATATGAAAAATAAATATTTAGTATCAGACTTTGAGAAAAAAGCGTTTAATAGATTTTCTTCAGAAGATTATGTTGATGGAAAGATAGACGGAAAAATATATGCTGAAATAGCAGAATTAGATGTAGACTATGCATTCAAAAAGAAGAAACGTAAGTTTAGAGAAGATTTGTTTAAGGGAATGTTTGCTGTAATTAGATCTGAAAAAGATTTAAGCGCATGGGTGAAAGTAACTAAGAATAAGTTCAAATTCTTTATGTCTAAAAATAAGTTGGAAACAGATGATACTCTTTTTGAAAAAACATTTGATGTATACACAGATAATAGATCGGTAGCACATCAAATAATGCAAAAAGAAATGAGAGAAATTTTAATGAGATTCTATGTGGAATATGATTTAAGATTTGAAGTGATGTTTAAGGAAAATATTATATTTATGCGTTTCTTTACACCATCTATGTTTGAACCTAAATTGTTTGGTAACTCTATGGATAAAAAACTATTATTTACATACTTTAATATAATTAAGTTTATAAGTGAAGTGACTAATCAAATAGCGAAGGAATCTAGAGATAAAGTGGAAGTAGAAACAACTAAAAAAGAGGAAAAGTTTGAACCGGTAAAAGGAATACCGCCTCCGGTTAAGAAGGCACAAGTAGTAGAAGAAAAGAAGGAAGAAGAGGTTAATAAAACTGAAACAAATGAAGTTAAAGAGGGCATAAAACTTGAAAATTTAGAGCCAATTCCGACAGCTACAATTAACTACGATGACTTTAATCCTGTAAAGGAAACAAAGAAAAGGAAACCTAAACAAACAACATTATAAAAAATGAATATATAAAATAAAAATGAATATGTAAAATAAAAATGAACACATTTTATGTGTTCATTTTTTATTTTGTCTAGTTATTATTTTTTACCTTGACCAAGTCCACGCATTGCATCTAAGCATTCTACTGGAAGAGCAAATATTACAGTGTTAGATTGATCACTACTTAAGTCGTTTAATGTAGATAAAGTTCTTAAGTGTAATGCACCTGGTGTAGTTCCCATTATATTTGCAGCCATTGCAAGGTTAGTTGCAGCTTCAACTTCACCAGAAGCTTTAGTTATAACAGATTGTTTTTCTCTTTCTGCTTCGGCAACTTTAGCCATAACTCTCTTCATTTCTTCTGGAAGAGCAACGTCTTTTAATTCAACGTTTTCAACTTTTATTCCCCAAGGATCAGTTGCTGCGTCAACTATTTTACATATTTCTTGGCTAAGTTTTTCTCTTTCTGTTAATAATTCATCAAGAGATACAGAACCAACTATATTTCTCATTGTTGTTTGAGCTAGTTGTGCTACTGCGTAGTTGTAGTTTTGTACAGCTAGAACTGCTTTAGAAGCATCGAAAACATTATAATAAAGAACAGCATTTATTCTTATAGAAATGTTATCTTTAGTAATTGCTTCTTGTTCAGGAACGTCTACTGCTTTAGTTCTTATATCTATTTTGCTATAAGAATGTATAACAGGTAGAATTACACGCCAGCCAGGAGCTAAAACTCTAGAAAACTTACCAAATGTAAATAATATACCTCTTTCATATTCGTTGATTTGTCTTATTGAGAATAAAACTATTATACCAATAAGAGCTATGAATCCTAAAAACATATTAATACCTCCTATATATACACACATTATATTATATGTAAAAAATAAAGTAAATAGATTTATAAAAAATAGATTGTATATATAGTAGTCGTATGGTATAATTCACAAAGCAAAATAGCAAAAAACTAAATTTAATAATGAGGTGGCATATGAACAAAAAACAATTTACACAGTATGTAGAAAGCGAGATGGAAGGCCTTACCGATGAGCAAAAGATTGCTTTGCTCCGGAAAATGGAAGGTAACTGGATTCCAACATTACTTAAAAAGTATCATAAGAAACTAGGATACTATGTAGAACCGAAAGAAAGAGATGCGTATGTTCTTTGCGAAAAGTGCAAGAAGTACTATTCG
>JAZOWO010000016.1:0-7802 GCA_045659265.1 Clostridia bacterium
AAATTACATCATAGTAATGTTTAACTAATTCTTCATTAGTTATTTTTTCTACATCTTCAATTGTTCCGTATAAAGGATATCTACTGCTTCATCTAATACTTCTTTTCCTGTATATTTCACATTTAATATTTCAATACCAAATGTAATATCATACATATTAGCAACTTTTCCTACACCTGCTCCAAATGATGTATTATATAACTCTGCTAACTTTCTTTCTAGTTCTCTTTCTGTTTTATACTTGCTATTTGATTTCTTTAGCATCATAGCAAGAAGAGCATTCTTGCTCATGTTATCTGCTGTTAGTGGTAACAACATATTAACTTGTGCAAAAACACTCTTAAATCTATTACTATTTCTAATAATTATATTTTTCATACTTGCTCCTTTTAGTTTTGTTTTATTTCCTCTTATATCTTATGCCTATTAAAGTTTTCCTAGTTCTGCTTTAACTATGTCAGATACTAATTTACCATCTGCTTTACCAGCTGTTTTTTCTCTGATACTTCCCATTACTTTACCCATATCTTTCATTCCGGTTGCACCAACTGCTGCTATTGCTTCAACTACCATTTTAACTATTTCTTCTTCAGATAGTTGTGCTGGCATGTATACAGATAATATTTCTATTTCTTTATTAAGTTGGTCAACTATATCTTGTCTTCCACCTTTTTCAAAATCTGCTATAGATTCTTTTCTCTTTTTAACTTCTTTAGCAACTATTGTTCCCATTTCTGCTTCAGATAATTCTTTTAATGTATCCTTTTCTACTTGAAGTATTGCTGCTCTTAACATTGTTATTGTTTCTTTTTTTAATGTATCTTTATTTTGCATAGCTTCTTTTAAAGCTGCCATTAAATCTTGTTTTAATCCCATCTTCTATTCCTCCTAATTTTTATCTTCTTTAGATGTTTCCTCTGGAATCATCGTACTTCTTCTTACTTTCATATCATTGTATATGTAACCTATCGCCCATATTATTATAGCTACTGCTATACAAATTATTCCTTGGACTGTAAATCCACTTACTAGTGTTACAGCTATAATTCCTAAAATACTTGTTAATCCATAAAGTATTAATACTGCTTGTTTTTGTGAAAAACCATGTTTTAATAATCTATGATGTATATGACCTTTATCTGGTGCTGTTATCTTTTGATGTTTTGCAAGTCTTCTTATTATTGCAAATAACATATCAAAAACAGGCACTCCACAAACAATTATTGGTGTTACTATTGCTAAAATTGTATATCCTTTTGCCATTCCCATGATAGATACTGTAGATAATGTAAATCCTAAAAAGTTAGATCCCGTATCTCCCATAAATGTTTTTGCCGGATTAAAGTTATATGGTAAAAATCCTATTGTTGCACCAGCTAATGCTAAAGTTATTACTATAACTTCCATTCCCGCACCAACTAGCGAAAATATTACAAGTAAAGATATACTTGCTATTGCAGATATTCCTGCTGCTAAACCATCAAGTCCATCAATTAAGTTTACCGCATTTGTTATTCCTAAAACCCACGCTAGAGTTAAAGGGAATGACCATAATCCAAAATCTATTATATGCGGATACAAGAATGGTATTTTTACTCCTGCAATACTTATTCCAAATACGTATATTACCATGCCGGCAATTAATTGGAATAAGAATTTATATAATGGTCTTAGATTTTTCATATCATCTACAAATCCCATTGTTACAATAATTAAACCACCTATTGCATAACCAATTAATTTAGTATTTATATCCATATTTAATATTAAACATAAAATACAAAATGTAATTATTGTTACCGCCATACCAGCAACCATTGCTATACCACCAACACGTGGTGTAGGTTCTTTATGAACTCTTCTGTCATCTTGTTTTGGATTATCTATAATCCCCATTTTCTTTGCAAATTTAATTGCAAATGGCACTGTAAAATAACTTACTAAAAAAGATAGTAAGGTTAATGCCCCATATATTATATACTCTCTCATATTTCACTCTCCATAATATGCGCTGTTCTAGTTTAGTTTTTTGCACATATATATTAATGTGTGTTTACCCCACTTAACACAGTAATATTACCACAGACAAGGGATAAAGTCAATTAAATGAAGTGGTTCATACTATTGTTATTTGTATATTTTCATATATTTATACAAACACACAATTTAACATTAAAATTGGTTGAAATGGCTTTTAAAATAAGATATAATATTACCTTAGAATTGGAGGGAATTTTTTTGGCTATAAAAAAACAAACATTTATGAAAAGTGTTACTGTTGTTTTGGCCGCTCAGCTTTTAATAAAGTTTCTGGGATTTATATATAGAGTTATCCTTACAAACATAGAAGGATTTCAGGACGCTGGTAACAGTTATTACGGTACCGGATATAAAGTTTATGTATTTATTTTAGCGATTGCCACAACAGGAGTTCCTAATGCTATTTCCAAGCTTGTTTCAGAGAAGCTTGCTGTTGGCGACGCAAAAGGTGCTCATAAAGTCTTTAAGACCGCACTTAAATTATTCACATTTGTAGGATTATTCTTTGCGGGTATATTATTATTTGGTTCAAACTTCATTGCAACGAATATTCTTTCAAACGAAGGTGTGCGTTGGACACTTGCAACACTAGCACCGGCTGTATGGTTCGTTTCCATAGCTGCAGTGTTTAGGGGCTATTTCATAGGAATGCAAAACATGTCCGCACACAGTAAAGCACAAGTTTTAGAACAAATTGTAAACAGTGTATTCTCAGTAGTATTCGTATTACTTTTAACTGGTAAGAGTCCAGAAATAATGGCTATTGGTTCAACGGCTGCAACGGCAGTTTCTTGTTTAACCGCGCTTATTTACTTGTATGTATTCTATAAAAAGAATAAGAAAAGTATCCACGAAGCTATTAAAAACTCTACACCACATATGCAAGACAGTACACGAGTAACAATTAAAAAAATATTAAGATATGTAATACCTATATCTTTCGCAAGTATAGTTGTATCACTATCTGGAATCGTAGATATATTATCTGTTATGGAAGGTTTAACTAAATATGGTTACGACTTAACTACAGCTAATGAAAAGTACGGAATAATAGTTGGTAAGGTAGATATTCTAGTATCTATACCACACACATTTAACGTAGCTTTTGTTACACCACTTATTCCAATAATAACAGAACACATTGTTAAGAAAGAAAAACAAGCTGCATTAAACAAGATCAATTTCTCTATGAAATTATCTTCAATAATAGCTTTCCCATGTATGGTTGGTCTAGCAGTACTTGCTACTCCAATATTTAATACAGTATTCCCTAACGCACCACTTGGGGCAACGCTTCTTCAAATAGAAGTATGGGCAATAATCTTCTCACTTATAGCTCAAGTATCTCAAGGAGCCTTAAATGGAGTTGGAAAACTATTTGTACCAGGTATGTCAGTACTTGTTGCAGCAGTAGTTAAATATATATTAAATATTAAATTAATACCAATCTATGGTGAAATCATTGTTCCAATAACAACAATTGTTTACCACCTAGTTAACTGTATTATAGTAACAACTGTATTATATAGAACATTAAGAAAGAAACCAGATATAAAGAACGTATATATGAAACCTCTTGTTTCTTCAGCTATAATGGGTATTGTAGTATTAGTACTATTTAAGCTATTTAGCGGATTTGTTCCAACAGCAATAAACATGGTAATATGCGTACTATTCGGCGCATTAATTTATGCAGTATCATTACTAAAGATGCAAATCTTTAACAAGGAAGAACAAGCATCTTTACCAAGATTTAAGAAAATATTTGATTTATTCTAAAAACTCTACCTAAACCGTAGAGTTTTTTCTTATACCCTTGTAAAATGGGGCTTTTATGAGTATAATATACATATATTTAGAGGTGATAACATGAAATCATTAGCAATAATTTTAGGAAAAGCTGCAATATTCGCTGGTAAAATCCTTAAACGCGGAAGCTCATTACCTGGAGATGTTGCATTAAAAATAGATAAAAGGCTACTTACAAAGCTACAAATACCAGAGCTTAGAATAGCTGTTACTGGTTCTTCTGGTAAAGGAAGTACATCTAGTATAATAGCTCACATATATAGAAGCATGGGCTACAAAGTTGTACACAATGCATCTGGTGCAAACCTTACCGCAGGTATAACTACAACATTATTAGAAAATTGCACTTTATCTGGTAAAGTTAAAGGTGATGTATTTGTTTTTGAGATGGATGAAAGATATGCAAAATTTACATTTCCTGATGTAAAGCCAACTCATATAGTTGTAACAAACATTACTCGTGACCAACCACCAAGACAAGGGCATGTAGATTTAGTATATAACGAAATTAAAAAAGCATTACCAAAAGGTATTCACTTGATACTTAACGGTGATGATCCATATCTTATGAAGTTTAATCTAGAAAACGAATATGAAACTACATATTATTCTCTAGACAAAACCGACTTGTCTTATACAGACAGAAAATTTAGAAACCTTAATATGAATTACTGTCCAAAATGTAATACAAAGTTAGAATATGAATATTACCATTTTGAAAATCATGGAAAGTTTAATTGTCCAAAATGCGACTTTACTCATCCTGAATCAAAACATACTATTACAAATATAGATTATCCTAACTTCGAAATGACTGTAGATAATACACATAAAATAAAACTACAATATGATTTATTATATAGCGTATACAATACTATGGCAGCATATACAACAGCTTGTACATTAGGTTTAGATTCAGCTGAAGTTGCTAAACATATTAGTGAACTTAATGCAAACTCTAAAATGTATAACCACTATAAATACAACGATAGTGATGTATATGTGTTAAACAACAAAAATGAAAATAGTACTACATTTAACCAATCTTTACTTTTCACAGAAAGATTTAACGGTTCAAAAACAGTAGTAATTGGATGGAAAGAAATAAGCAGAAGATATGCATTTGACGATTTATCTTGGCTATATGATATAGACTTTGAAATATTAAATACGCCAGATGTTAAAAATATTATCTGTGCAGGACCTAATGCTTATGATATAGCTACAAGATTAATCCTTGCTGGCTATCCAAGCGAACAAATCTACATCTTTAATAACTTAACAGAAGCAAAAGAAGCTGTAGATATTAACAAAACGGACTACATATTTGGAATTCTTAATTTTGACTATGTAGAACCATTCAAAGCAACATTCACTAAGAAGGAGGAAGTATAATGAAAATAACAATAGGACATTTATTTTATGACATACTTAATCTTTATGGTGAAAGTGGAAATGTTTTAGCACTTAAGTATGCATTAGAAAAACAAGGTGTTGAGGTAGAAATTAAAGAACTATCTTTAAACGACGAACTTTATTTAGGCGATTTAGATCTTGTATATATGGGAGCAGGAACTGAGGAAAACCAAATGCTTGCATTAGATTATCTAAAAAAATATTTACCATATATTTCACAAGAAGTATTAGGTGGTAAGTTCTTCTTAGTAACTGGTAATTCTGTTGAATTATTCGGTACACATATTCAAGATGGGGAAAACAAAATAGAAACGCTTGGAATATTCCATTACTTCACAGAAAGAACTAAAGAAAGACTTGTTTCTGAATGTGTATTCAAACACAAAAAAGTAGATGATTTAATCCTTGGTTTTGAAAATCATCAAGGAATTTTAAGAAAAGTATCGCTTCCAATGTTTGAAGTAATTAAAGGATTTGGTTCTGAAAAAGATACTGGAGTTGAAGGATTTAAACACAATAGTTTTAGAGGTACATACCTACTAGGACCTATTCTTGCAAGAAATCCAAAACTATTAGAGTTCTTTGTTAAAGAATTAATAAGCAAAAAGAATAAAGATTTTGAGTTCAAACCATTAAATTTAGAAATAGCTCAAATGGCTCACGATAAATTTATGGATAAATATACAAATCTTTTAGCTGCACTAGCAGAAAAGGAAAACAAAAAAGCTACGAAGAATAAAAAAAGTAAATAAAGGAATTAAAATATAAAATATAACATATAACATAAAAAAAGAAACACAATAATGTGTTTCTTTTTTAATTTCTTTTCTTTGTCCAATTATAAAATATTGCTCTATTAATATTTAGATTATGATTCATTCCTGTTCCTAGTTCTATTCCTGGCTTCACAGTACCGTGGTAATCACTTCCTCCAGATATCATCATATTATGTTCTCTCGCCCACTTTTCTATTTCACCCATTTGAGCATTTGTAAATGTAGAATGATACACTTCTACTCCATCTATTTTATGTTTTTCTATAAACTCATTTAAGAAATCTATTGTATTATCAAAAGCATATTGATATGGATGTGCAAGTACTGCTATTCCATTTGCTTTTCTTATTAATTCTATGCTTTCATCTACACTAGGACTAAATTTTGATAAATCTATAAAGAGACTGTGTTCTGGATTAACTACTCCATCTCTAAAGAAATTCTTAAGAGATTCCATTAAATGTTCACCGTACACTTGCACTGCTTGTTCTTTATGAGCAACTAAATAATCATACACTTGATGTTCTGGGAATCCAGAAAAATCTATATCTCTTAACTCTATATCAAAACCGTCTCGTTGCAAATTCTTTACTAACCTAGACGCCAGATAACGTTTTCTAGCAAGTTTATGTTTTGGAGTATAGTAATTTAACATATACTCATTTATAACCTCTGGATTTACGCCATAGCCTAAAATTTCAACAATTCTTCCCTTGTATGATGTTGTTATTTCACATCCAGCTATTATTTTTCCAGAATATATAGTCTTATAGTCAAATTTCTTTATATCTTCATAGCTTTTACAAGTATCATGGTCTGTTATAGATATTATTTCTAATTCTTTTTCTTCGCATAATTTCAAAAGATTTCTTACAGTATCACTACCATCAGAATTTTTTGTATGCATATGTAAATCTACCATTTCTTTCTCCTTTGTTATACATATATTCTAGAATATATTATTAAAAAATACAATATTATTCTTTGTATATTTATTTAGTTTCCCTTGATATCTTTTAATATTATCTCCACAAATTTGCTTGCAGCATAATTTAACGCACTATTTTTTAATGTTACTATTCCAAGTTCTCTTGACTCTATTTTAGGCTCAACTTTAAGTTCGTATATTTCTCCTCTTTCAAGTTCTGCTTTTGCAAATTCTTTAGTTATATATCCTATACCAAATCCCGCTTTCACAAATTCAGTAACTAATGCGTAGCTAACTATCTCAATATCTGGTTTAAAGTCTATGCCATTAGATTTCATATAATTGTTTAAGAAAGCCCTTGTATTTGAAGGTTCTTTTTGTGTTACTATTTTATGTTCAAGAAGTTCATTTAATGCATATACTTTAGCATTATTTTCTTCCTTTGGTAAATACTTTTCGCTTACAGCAAAAGTATCATGAAGTTTTGCACAAACAGTTATATCCATATCTAAAGCTTCTTTAGTTGGTAAGTTAGTAACTAGAAAATCTACATATCCATTTCTCAAATCACTAATAAGATTTACTGTAAGTTCATTTGTTATCTCAATATCTATATTAGGATACATTCTATGAAATTCTGCTATATACGGCATTAAAAAATGTTTAGATACTGTTGCACTTGCTCCTATTCTTATTTTACCTTCTTCTAGCTTAATTAAAGAGTTAAATTTATTCTCGGCGTTTCTGGCTTCAGTTAATATATTCTTTACATATACTAATAACACTTTACCTTCTTCGGTTAGAGTAACACCTTTTTTAGTACGTATAAAAAG
>JAZOWO010000017.1:0-2411 GCA_045659265.1 Clostridia bacterium
TAATAGAGTAAGGGTAAACCTTACTCTATTATATGGAATTAATTATTTATTTGTGATTATAATTCATTTGCAAGTTTATTTAATAGATAAGTATTTTTCTTATCTATTAAATCTTCTATCATAGCTATAGTTTCAGAAGAGACATCACCATTTACTACTATGTTTGTTTCTCCTATTGCAATGCTATTTTTACCACCGCCAGTATCTACTGATACAGGTAGCGCCGTTTCTGTTTTCATTTTTTCAAAATTATTTAAATCTAAAGCTTCTCTAATTTCTTGTGAATTTATTGCACCACTAACATCATCTAAACTTAATATTTCATTAATGCCTTTCAATTCATTCATAGTTCTAAGTGCTACTTCAAGATTTGCTACTAACTCATTTTTAATAACGTCTGCCATTACTGAATAAGCATCCGCACTATCATTTATAGATTCTAATAAAGCACTTTGAAGAGTTTGAACTTCTCCATTAATTTCTACGAATCCACTTGTTAATGCCTCTGAAACCATTTTAGCAATATTAGTTTCACTAAATTGTTCTTCTAATGCGCCTAGTAATTTGTCTTGTTGTTCACCTAATTTATCTATTTCTCCTTGAATTCCTTTTTCATAATCGGAATCTATTTTATCTTGCGTAGCTTGTTTTAAGGCTTCTTCTAAGTCTGCTTGTTCTTTTAATAATTCATTTAATTTCTTTTGTCCTGCTAATGAACTATCTTTTCTAGCTGTTTCTATTTTCTTTCTTATATCTTCTAAATCACTTATTTGTTCATTTATACTTTTTTCATAATCTTGTTCTTCTCTTAAGTTTTGATATGCTTCGAGTTCTTTATTTAAGATTTCTATACGTTTGTTAGTATAATCTTCTATTAATTTCTTTCTTCTTTCGTATTCTTTTTCATATATAGCCGTTATTTCCCCTTCAATCTCTTTTGTTACATCTAATTGGGCTCTATATGCATCTTTAATTTCTTTTTGTAATTGTTCATAGCTTTCTACTAGGCCATTTAACTCGCTACTTTGTAAATCAAAATATTCTTCAACTAATTGAGATATTTCTTCCCAGTCTTCTGTATCTTTATAATGATTCATTAATTCTTCATAGTTAGTTATATCGCCCCTAGAATCAAAAGTAAATCCAAAATTGCCCAGGTCTCCTTGATAAGCTGCCATTTGTCTTCTTACTGATTCTATTTGTTTTTCTTGATTAGCGACTTGTTCATTTAATAAACCGATTTTCTTAGTCATTAAATCTATTTTATCCGTACCATAAGCATATTCCATTTGATTCTCTATTATACTTAATTTGCTTGATAATAAATCATAATCTCTATTTAGGACTTCTAATCTAGTTCTATCTGCGAATGTTGCTTGTTCTCTTTCTAACGTTCTAATTTCTCTTGCTAATTCTTTCATTGCCGTTTCTGTATCATTAGCTTCGATTTGAATGTCTATTAAATCTCCTCTAACTAATTGCATATATTCATCGGCAGCTTTTTTAGCATCCTCGTATTCTTCCGTTCTATTTAGGTAAGATAAAACTTCATCATAATTTTCAATCAATCCATTTTCATCTATAGAGAATCCATATTCCCATAAATTATTTTGCATTGCACCTGCTAAATTCTTCATACTTTGATATGATTTATTAACAGCGCCTAATTTTTCTTGCAGGATACCCATTTCTCTATTTAGATATTTAAGTTTTACCGCACCAAAAGCATTTGCAGATTCAGATTCAAGTAAGCTTAATCTATCATTATGTCTATCTAATAAATATTCTATTTCTTGTAATGCGTCTTTATAAGGATTTAATTTAGCTTCTTTTTCAGCTTTTTCCGCTTCTTTTTTAGCTTGCTCCATTTCTTGAACCATTGATTCAATAGCATATTTAGTATTTTCTGCTTCTATTTGAATATCTATTAAATCTCCACGAACTAATTGCATATATTCGTCTGCTATCTTTTTCATATACTCAAAATTTTCAGTTCCAACAGCTTTGTTTAATACTTCGTCATAATTGCCTATTAATCCATTTTCATCTATTTTGAATCCATAATTGTTTAACTCTGGAATCATAGACCTTTGTAGTTGTTTAATTCTCTGATACATTTGTTCGATAGCTACTAATTTTTCATGTTGAACATCTAATTTTTGATTTTGTAAATTGACTAAGTCTGCTCCAAAAGCATTTTGCATTTTGGCATCTATTAAATCAAGTCTATCGTTGTGTCTATCTAATAGGTAATCTGTTTCTTGAATTGAATTTTGAAATGGAGTTAATTTCATTTCTCTATTTAGTTCTCTAGTTGCTTCTGTAGTATCTGCAATAGATTTTTGTAAATCTAAATATTCTTTACTGGCATTTGGTATTTCAGTAAATGTTAAATTTAAATATTCATCTAG
>JAZOWO010000018.1:0-7111 GCA_045659265.1 Clostridia bacterium
AGAATATAAATAAGGAGGTATATTATGAGTAGACCAAAAGGTGGCAAAAATAAATATTGGACAAAGGAAGAAAAATTAAACATTGTTAATATGCATATTTTAGAAGATAAATCTTTGAATCAAATTGCAAGAGAAACAAATTTAGCAAGGGGAATGATTGGAAATTGGATAACTAAATATATTAATGGCGGTGAGCAAGCATTAGAAAATCAAAAGAAACCAGGTAACCCTTTGGTAAAATATCAAAGAAAAAAAGAATTAACTAAATTAGAAGAATTAGAATTTGAGAATATGAAGTTAAGAATTGAGAACGAAAGATTAAAAAAAGGGTACATTGTGAAAAGAGATGGTTCCGTTGTAATATTCAAATAGTAAAAGAAGGCGAATTTGAAATTGTTTTAGTATTAAGCTCTGAGTTTAATGTTAAATCTTTATGCGAGTATATGAAAATATCTAGAAGCGGCTATTACAAGTGGTTAAAAAATAGAAATAACTTAAACATTTACGAAATTAATAGATTAGATTTAAAGAAATTAATTGAAGAAATTCATCATAAGAAACCTAGTTATGGGTATCGTAGAATAAATGCTTTAGTACGTAGAGAAACTGGTTGGCTTGTGTCAGACAATCTTGTTCATAAAGTTTGTAAAGCGTTAAATATAAAAAAGCCGGCGAGGAATCTATTAAATATCCTAATTTAATACACGGTGATTGGAATGTTTCTCGACCTTTTGAAAAAAATCGTGTCGGACACTACTACATTTTGGTTTAAAAAGAAACCTTATGATTGGACATTCTATCTAGATGTTTTCAACAACGAAATTGTGGGTTCGGATGTAAGAGAATCTAAGAATGGAAATAACATATTAAATCATAGAGCAGCTCTTAAAAATATGTTAAATAATAAAATAAAAAGAGGATACGAAAACCTTGAAACAACTTTCCATACCGACCAAGGTTCTGTATACTCCTCTTTGTCATTCAATAAAACATTTGAAAACACTTCCATAAAAAGATCCATGTCTCGAGCTGGAACTCCAACAGATAATCCTGTTATAGAATCCAAGAACGGATGGCTTAAGAAAGAAATGTACATTGACTTTGACATAAATAATTATAACACAGTACAAGAATATATAAAAGATATTGTAAAAGATAATAATGAGTTTAGACCAAGTTATGCATTAAATTACAAAACCCCAATTGAATATAAAATTCAATTAGGGTTTGAGTAGTGTCTTTTTTGTGACTACTTTTCGTTGACAACTTCATAAAGAATCTACTCTTTTTTTCAACGCTATTTTTTCAAATTAAAATCATAATCCCCTGTTCCAATTGTTGCTGGAATTGAAGCTTTTAAACAAACAACAGGTCTAACACTTTGCGTCCCGCTGCAGTCACCATAACTTACATAACCTGGTATCGAAAGGAATGCATAACCATTTCCTTTAGAAGAAGGTGATGCTACCCAACAATTATATTCTCCTACGTATAAGCCATCACTAGTTAAGTCTTTTAAATAAATTGCATCATTTATTTTATATCCAAATGTGTCTAATGAAAGTTCCATCGTTGGTGTATATTTTTTCGCATTCCATCCTGCTGCTAATAATTCTAATGTAGGCGAGCCAATTGCGCCTATAACATTGCCATTATATGCTGTCATATTAGCAAAATTTGCATAATCTTTTATTAATTGAGCAACCGCTTTGCAATTATATCCTATCTTACTATCTACTGTGTCTGCTAATGTGAATTTATCTGAAGTTCCAACTCTAAACTTATTGTATAAATTCAGTTCATCTTCTGTTAAACTCGCCACAGTTGTTCCTTTATTAAGTTTTACCTTATTAGGTAAAGTACCATTTAATATTAAAAACACATAATCATCGTTATGATAATATATTTGCCAGCTATTATATGTCTTTCCATCAACTGTTACTGTATAATCTACTAAGTCTCCGTAATTATCTGTTGTTATCATAGAACCCAAATTATACGCAGTTTTTTTAATTGTTACAGATACTCCTGTATTTGATACTGTTATATCCCACTTTTCTTCAGTTATTCCTTGACTTTCTAGTTCTTGCTTAACAACATTTACTATATTTTCTTTTTTAATTGGATCTAAATAAGCTTCCGCCCAAACTAATGATGCTAAATCTTGTACTTGCTTTTCATCTGTAACTTGTACTGCTTGATTTGCTTTATTTATTATTCCCGTGTCAGATAAAGATATTACTACACTTGCAGCTAATATTATCATTACAATAATAGTAATAACTAAAACTATTAAACTTATACCTTTTTTCATCTTTTGTTTCTCCTTTACTTTCATATATATATATTATTATATATTATATTTTTTGTCCATATAATTTTGTTTAGTTTGCGTAGAAAAAGAGAAGATTTTATTCTTCCCTCTTTAACATTTCATAATATTCATTTAAGATGTTTACCACACCATCATATGTAAGCTCTTTATTTATTCTATCCCTTGCAATGCTACTATGTTTTAATCCCTTGAAATACCAAGATATATGTTTACGCATTTTAGGTATAGCAACTTCTTCTCTTTCTCGAGACAGGGCTAAATCTAAATGCTCACGTATTACACTAAATCTTTCTTCTAAACTTGGTATATATTCTTTTCCTTCTAGTATGCTCTTAAATATCCACGGATTACCGAAAGCTGCTCTACCAACCATTATAGCATCTACACCTGTTTCAAACATTCTTTTAGCAGATTCTAAATCTACTACATCACCATTTCCTACTACAGGAATATTTACATTTTCTTTAACTTCTTTTATTCCTTCTAAATCTGCTACTCCTGTGTAATACTGATCTCTTGTTCTACCATGTATAGTTACCATACTTACACCATATTTTTCACAAAGTTTAGCTACTTTAACAGCAGTCATTGTATCTTTGTTATATCCAAGTCTAGTTTTTATTGTAACTGGCTTAGTACTAGTTTCAGTTAATGTTTTTATTATTTCTTCAACCTTATCTAAATCTTTTAGAAGTTCACTACCATCACCATTTTTTACTACCTTAGGTGCTGGACAGCCCATGTTGAAATCTATAATATCCACATCAGGACTTTCATTTAGTTTAAGCACTACTTGTTTAATAATATCTGGTTCACTACCAAATATTTGTATTACTTTAGGATTTTCATTTTCATGCATATCCATAATCTTATGTGTCTTTTTATCTTGATAAACAAGTCCACGTGTACTAACCATTTCTGTTGGAGTATACACCACACCACCATATTTATTGCAAATATATCTAAATGGTAAATCTGTAACTCCTGCCATAGGTGCTAAAAACACATTATGCTTTACAGTTATATCTCCTATTTTTATTTCTTTTATATATTCTTTTAGTTCCAAACTAATTTCTCCTTTATGTTTGTTTTTATTTATATATTTTTATTCTACAAACAGTGATTTTTGTCTTCTACCACTTATACTTAAAAGTAGTCCTAAGCAAGCAAAGTTAGTAAGAAGGCTACTTCCACCATAACTTACAAATGGTAATGGTATACCCGTAATTGGCATAAGACCAATCGTCATACCAATGTTTTCTAAGAAGTGGAAAAAGTACATTCCAAATATTCCTATTGCAATTAAACTTCCAAATCTATCTTTAGATGTTTCTGCTAATTTTAATATTCTAAGCAACATTACTACATACATTATTACTATTAATATTGATACTATAAAGCCAAATTCTTCAGAAATTACTGAATATATAAAATCCGAAGACTTAACTGGTAGGTATCCCCATTGTGTTTGTGTTCCTTTACCTAAGCCTGTCCCAAATAACATGCCAGAACCAACTGCTATCTTAGATTGTATTGCGTTATATCCTGCACCTAAAGGTTCTCTTTCTGGATTTAAGAACACAAGTATTCTTTGTTGTTGGTATGGATTTAACACAAAGAAATATACAAGTGGTACAAGTATTATTACAAGTAATATTAATGCAATTACATACTTGTAGCTTAAACCAGACTTAAACATCATAAAGAATGTTATACTCGCAAAAACTATTGCAGTTCCAAGGTCAGGTTGTAACATTATTAATACTAGCGGCACTGCAAACAATACACCAATTATTAATATATTTTGTATTCTGTTTACTGCTTCTTTACCTTTTCCCATATATTCCATATACTTAGCTACTGCTAATATATATGCAATTTTCATAAACTCTGATGGTTGAAGTAAAAAGCCACCAAGATTAAACCAGCTGGATGCTCCATTAATCTCCGGCATAAAGAGTACTGCAACTAAGGCTACTAAAAATATTGGATAAGCTACTATTCCTATGCTTCCCGCAAGATGGTAATCTAACATCCATGCCGCAAACATAACACCTAGAGATATACACGCCCATAATATTTGCTTTGTCCATTCATCACTAGAGCTTGTACTATTCATCCCTGCGCTATATATTCCAATTATCCCGATTACTACTAAGGCTATTACAAGCCCTAGCAGGATATAATCGGTATTCCTAAATACGTTTCTCATATATCCCCCTTATATTTTATCCCTTAAAGAATGCCTTATATGCTTTGTATGTCATATACACATCTATTACAGATGCTACTTCATAAGGAGAATGCATAGATAAAAGTGCTGTACCACAGTCTACTACTTCAACGCCCTTTGCAGCTAGTATGTATGCTATTGTACCACCACCACCTTTACCAATTTTACCTAATGTTCCTAATTGGTAAGATATATTATTTCTGTCAAAAAGATTCATAACATAAGACATATATTTTGCTGACGCATCATTTGCAGAATATTTTCCACCGCTACCAGTATACTTTTCTATAGCTATTCCACATCCTGCTATATTACCATTTTGTATGTCACTTAAATAATCATGCATTGGATCTACCGCTGCTGAAACATCTGCAGATAACATGTAGGATTTATCTAATAGTTCTAATAAATCTTCTCTAGACTCTTTTCCTCTTAGTCTTAATAGCTTAGTCATAAACAGTTCAAATCCCCAAGAGTTCATTGAAGTGTTTCCTTCACTACCAATTTCTTCTTTGTCTACTATTAATGCTACCGCCGTTTTATTTAATAATCTATTTTCTTTTACAAGGTTTATCATAGCAGTAATTGTTGCATATGCACAAACTCTATCATCTTGACCATAACCTGCTATCATACCCTTATCTATACCAATATATTTAGCATCAAATGCTGGTACAAAACGAATATCGCTTCTTGCAAAATCTATTTCAGTAATGCCATATTTTTTATTTAATGCTTTAAGAATTTTAGATTTAACTTTATCTTCTTTTTCATCTAAATCTGGAGTAGAACCAATTAATACATTTAAGTTTTCTGGATCTATAAAGTCTGATGCTTTCTTCTCAGACTCTTCACGTCCTAAGTGTGGTAAAAGGTCTGTAATTACAAATGTATAATCTTCATTACTTTCACCTAATACTACATCTATTTGTTCACCAGCTTCGTTATATACTTTTCCATACATCGCAAGAGGTATACTTAACCATTGGTATTTCTTTATTCCACCATAGTATTGTGTTTTCATTAAAGCCATACCGTGTTTCTCAAAAAGAGGCATAGGTTTAGTATCTAATCTTGGACTATCTATATGTGAACCAATAATGTTTACACCTAATGTTTCAGATTGTTCTCCAATTATTGCTGCATATATACTTCTATCTTTATTTATATAATATACTTTATCTCCTGGAACAAGCACATTAAAACAAGAAATATTCTTAAACCCATTTTGTTCTAATTCTTGTTTAATTACTTCTACACATTTATATTCTGTTTTAGCAACATTAAGAAATTTAATATACTCATCTACATAGTTATACATTTCTTCTTGCTCGAATCTGTTTAATTTTTCATATGAATTTTTCTTTGTGTATTTAACCATATTCCACCTCACATATATTATTTTATTCTATGGTACATATTATACCACAAAAGTGTGATTTTTCAACGAAAAATTGTATATATAGAAAAGATGTGTGGAAAATATTCCACACATCTTTTTCTATCATTTTTTACGCGCTTCAATTACGTCTTTGATATTTACCTTGCCACTTTTAGTTTCAATTAAAGAAACATCAGTAACAGCTCCTTGACCACACCAAATTCGCATCTCAATAGAGACTTCATCTGTAAGGTTTACAGTAACCGCCTGGTTATAAAACTGTGATTTTAATACATCGTGATCGATACCGTTTTTATCATAATAATTGGATACGATAGAAAACAAAGTAGATACAAGATGTATTTTTTCTTTTTCTTCTTCGGTATACACCTCGCTGTATCCTACACGGTTTGCTTCATCATCAAAACATTCTTCACGTTTAACAAATTCCGCAAGCCAGTTAAGATACTCCTCGCTTAAAACAGTATTCTCTTTTTCTATTAATTGTTGTACAAAACCAGAATAGTTCCGTCTTACCTCCTGCTCGTCAATTTCAATTTCTTTCTTCTCTGTAACAGTAATTTTCATAATACCATCTCCTTTAATTAAAGTATATATTATATTTTTTAACTGCAAGGATTATACCATAAAACATACCACTTTACAACAAAAAGAAGAACCCACATAGTGGGTTCTTTAAGATACTATTAATTCTTATTTGTTAACAGTTTCTTTTAAAGCTTTACCAGCTTTGAATACTGGAGCTTTAGAAGCAGGTATTTTTATTTCTGCTTTAGTTTGAGGATTTCTTCCTTTTCTTGCTGCTCTTTGTCTAACTTCAAAAGTACCAAATCCAACTAATTGAACTTTGTCTCCTTTTTTAAGAGCTTCTTCTACTGATGCTACGAAAGCGTCTAAAGCTGCTTCAGCTGCTTTTTTAGTTAATTTGCTTTCTTCAGCGATTTTAGCAATAAGTTCACCTTTATTCATATTTCTTACCTCCTGTAATAAGATTACAACTAAGTTATACTTCATGAATGGCTAAATGTCAACACTTTTTAGCAATATTTTTATTTCAAAAAATCCACATTACATATTAAGTTTCCATAATTATTAAACATTGATGAAATATTACTAATATTATATCTCTAAACCCTATATT
>JAZOWO010000019.1:0-2585 GCA_045659265.1 Clostridia bacterium
CATAGATAAAGCAAAAAAGAGTGGAAATAAGACTCTTGTCAAGCGTGCGACCTTTGCAGAAAATAGTAGGGCATGGAAGCATGCAGATGGCGGAGAGATTAAACTAATCTCAAAACATTAGAAAGGAACTTCAAACGGAGGAGTTAAATAGGATAATACTCGCGTAGTTAAACAGCAAAAAGAAGAAGCTATTCCTATTCCGATAGTTTCAAAACAAAGCTACCTTAGTTCTGATAATAGAACAGATTGGTAGCGCGAGCAATCATAGAAACAAGCTGAAAGAGACTATAATCAGCTAATGGAAGATAAAGCCACACAAAAAGGCTTGCAGAATATAATAGGATTTGCTAATTTTGCAGACGCAGCTAGCTTAGCATTTGGTGGGTTGAGTTTACTTGGTAAAGGAGCTAAGTGGGCATTGAAGAGAGGTTTGACTAAAAGAAACTACACGTCAGACATTATTTAGTTGTTAGGAGAACGTAAAACAAGAAATGGTTTTACAGGACTAAGAACTAAAGATGTAAATCCATTAGCGGAATACTTAGAAAAACAAGGTGTGGATGTGTCTTAGCTTTCTAATAATGATTTACGTTCTTTGATGGATATGCGAAGAGAATCCGTACTATCTTCATTGCCACAAGGGAGAAGTGTTACTACAGTTGAAATAGGTAATGGAACACAAAAAGCTATAGATTATCATTTACATGAAGGTGCGAATAATATAGGAGATTTAAGTACTATTGTAGAAAATGGTAAGCAGCACGCTGGCTCTATTGAAAAGATTTCTCAGAATAGTAAAAACGTAAGTCGAGATTTATATGATGGAAGTTTAATATATGGAAAAGACAGAGGTTATAAAGGTCTTATAAGCGGAGAAGTTTTACAAAGTCCCGAAATGACTAAACACATTTGGGAAAAATATTATCCAAAACGTAAAATTATAAGTAAAAATGGGAGTCACAGCTATAACCAAGGCAGAGATGTTGTAAGAAATGGATAGCCTTTTGTTGATTCTCATGGAGAAGTTGTTGATTTAGTAAAACCAAGTTCTGAAATACCTCTTAAGTCTGAAAATATATTTCACCCTAGTTTAATTGAAAATGGAAAACTTAAAGCGCCAAATTGGAATGATAAAAACCCGTTTAAAATATTGGTACCAGGATTCATATTACAAGAATCTATTAACAGAGATAGCCAATGAATCCCATCAAAAGAATTGGGATAATGTAATAAAGATATATAATGATAGCGGACTGCATTTGTTACATTTTGATATTTGTGACTATCTTGCTAATAAAGAATATTTTGAAAAGAATCCCAATCTAATTACAGGATTGTTATATTACGATAATGTAACGCCCACTATAAATAAAATACATTTCTTCGTTAGTTTGGCTGTTCGTGAAAAATTAAACCTTGAGATAAAAGAATTAATGAGACATTCAACTCTTTAATACAAGAAAATCCGATTTGGAGGAATTGAAAAGGAGTAGTTCGCGTCTACTCCTTAAATTTGAGGGTGCTAGTTACCCTCTTTCAATTGCTAATAAAGCTAGTTTTTTGATAATAACATTTGAGTTGTACTTCAGAACATTTGAAGCAATCCCAACAACTCTGGTCGATGTCCTTTTAACATTCTAGTGTGCATATTGGGATAACAGACTACCAGCAATGCTGCGGATATACGGTTTCTATCTCGCATCGCTAAGTAATCTTCCACACAAACTAGCTGTCATAAAAGTTATTAGCATAATCAATCCTCCATATCGGTTTCACTTTCTAGCAGTTTATGCACCGTAAACACTCTGCAACAGATTAACCACCATGATTAATCAACACAAAGTTAATAAATACATTTTAATATGAAAACAATCGATAAAGATACTGAACTTGAAAGAATTTTAGCAGCTGTGTAGAATAGCCCCAAAGAACAAGGTTTATCAGCAGCAGACCCATTACTTACACCAATAATTGAAGGACTGATTTTAGGAAAGCCGTTGTAGTGGCTTGGTAAAGGTGTGCTATGGGGATTGGGTAAGGCTGGAAATAATTGGGCAAGAGCTAAATTGATTAGTAGAGAAATGAATGTTGCAGATAAAGCTTTTGCTCCTTCTGCAAAGAATGCTATTGCTACAGAAGCGCCCAAAAGTTAGAAAAGACCAACTATTACGTGGGAAAAAGCTTAGAATATCGCCAACAACAATGTAAGCCCTCATAAATCTATTGGCACAGTTACACCACATGCAGAATAGAGAATATCTGTAGAGAGCCCCTTAATAGGGGATTATATGGATAAAGGTAGCCAACAAGTCGTTTTCAATTCCGCGAATAATCCAGATAAAGTAATGAAAGTTTATACAGAACGAAAGTTTACCTCTATTCCTGAGATTAAACAATTCCATAAAGAGTTCTTTAAACGTAATAGATTACCAATACAAGAACGAATAGAATATCAAGGCTACTTGCAAGGAGACGGCAGATTATATCCTGTCTATAGTCAGAATAGAGTAAGCCCTATTGGTGATATGCCTGCAATTGTCTGGGAAAAATAGGTTCTACCCTAGATAGATGTTCAGATGAAGACT
>JAZOWO010000020.1:0-5038 GCA_045659265.1 Clostridia bacterium
TATCAAAAGTTTCCACTAAATGTAGATATAGGTGGAACAGTAGAGTCCGTGTATAGAATAGACAAAGAAGCATTATATTCTTGTTACAATACTTTCTATAATCCAGCCAATATGTTTGTAATAGTCATTGGTGATGTGGATGAAGTGGAAACTGTTAAACAAATAGAAGCGTTTTTCAAAGAAAATGTGAATAGAAAAACTGGTACAGTTGAAAGATTTATATTAGAAGAGCCTAAAGAAATAGCCGAAAAGAAAATAGAAAAGAAACTTGATGTATACATGCCATATATTTGTATGGGATTTAAACATGAAAAACAAGATGGAAAGACTAATGCAAGAAATACAGTTATAATGGAACTTATAGATGATATATGTTTCTCTCCATTATCTGACTTCCATGAAAGAATGTTCAATAGTCAAGTTATTACAGAACCAGTAGAAATAACATATGAATCTGGAAAAGAGTTTTCACATACAATATTATTTGTAGTTTCTAAGAAACATGAAGAATGTGAAAAAGAAATAAAAGAGTACTTTAAAGAACTAAGAGAAAATGGCGTAGATGAAAAGTTATTTGAAATAGCTAAGAAGAAAAAAGAAGGCGAATTAATATACGATGCAGAAAACTTTATGGGAATCCATAGAACTGTAATAGATAGTATAATCCAAGATACAGATGTGTTTGAAATGGCAAATGTAATAAAAGATATAACAAAAGATGAAGTAGATAACTTTATAAAAGAAAATCTAAGAGAAGATAATATGGTTATATCTAAAGTTACTGAAAAGAATAAATAGAAAAGAATAAATAGTATAAAGTAAAAAAAAGTCCTATTTTATAGGACTTTTTATTTTTTTTTAGTAAATTTATTTGACAAATCTAAAACCGTAAGGTATAATATGACCCTACGAACAATTTAGTTGATACTAACTATGTATCATGTTGTATGTTAGAGTAGTGTTTCACTTTCGATTATTGCAAGTGTCTACGAAGCCCGACCACGGGCAGTGCTATAGGTTAGTAGCGGCGAGCGAACGCTTGGCACTAGAGGACAATGAAACCTTAATCGACGGCTAAGAACCGTTTAGTAGGAACACACTTTGATATAAATACGTTGGATAATCCGATGTATCCGAAAGGACTTGATTATTCAATGAGAATGGCACAAGCGTGCGGGAACACGTGAAGATGTCAGCGGGGAAGACTGCAAAGTTATACTATATAACACTCCTTTCTAGGCGGGAATGTTACGAAGAGGTATAACGCCCCGTAGATGTACAGGATATCCCAATCCTTATCTAACAGTCTATAAAGCAAGAGAGAGTCGCGGACAGGACTCTCTCTTTTTTATTACCAAATGTCGAAAAATGCCGAAAAATAGCGAAACTTGCGGTCGATTGTTGTGGTAAAATTATTGACACTGTAAGATAAAAATGTTATAAATTTGGTGTGAGGGATGATGAATAACATGCTAAACAAAATAAATATACTAAGAGAGAAACTAGAAAGACAGTTGTTAGAAGAAAAACCTTATGATGAGGTTTTAGAAACAAGTAGAGAAATTGACAAACTTTTAGTAGAGTTTTATAAAAAGGAGACTCCTATTAAGGAGCAAACTTTATTTTTGATCAAATAAAATTAGAGCTAGTATTATAACTATGCTATAGTCAATTTGATTTTCTTTGAACATAAAGAACAGAGTTATTAGAATTATTAAGTCATCTATGTTGATGCTTATTCCAAATAATTCTACTCTGTCCTCTGTTAAGTTAAACATAGTATTTTTGTCTATATTTCTATTGTTACTATTTACTTCTCTAACAATTTGTTCGTTAGAATAGTTTTCGGATATGTGACTTAAAGAGCACATATTGTTCATATATGCTCTTTGAGGAAAATAAAAAGGGTTATTATAAAAAGGATAATACATTTTTAATCACGATCCTTGCCGTTAAATAAGTTAAAAGCTTTCATAACTCCTAAAAGGGATATGTAAGTATCAATGTTTTTTTGCCTATTTTCTCTTAAAAATGGTTTAAGTGAAGATAGTAAATTTTGTCTTGGGTCTGGGCTATTCATTCCACTTAAAACATTTTGGAATTTCATAATAGAATTTAAATCAAATCCGCCTAAAGGTGTTGAACTAATTTTATTCTCTGCATTTGTATCATTTTTTGATGCGTTTGTATTTAACATATTTACAATTTTTGAAATATCCAAACCACTAAAATCTGTTGTTTTATTTTGTTTAGGAGTATTTACTTCTTCAGTATTTGATTCGTTTAATTTGCTTTGTATAGAGGCAACAATGTCTAAAATTGGATTGGAAGTTTGATCTTCAACTTCATTTATATCATTATTCATTTAATTATTGTTTTTGTTTTGTTGGGAAGTATTATTGTTCATACCCAACATCCTTACTAAATTATTTAGATCATCTTTAGACATGTTTTTTACAATATTAGAAACTTGTTCTAGTTTTTCTTTATCTACACCAGCTAACATATTTAGCAAATTAGAGTTCAACATATTATTCACAAAATCATCTCCTTATATCTATTTATTAAAGTATATGCAAGGAGAGAAGAAAAAGTTACAAAGAGGTGATTATAATTTTAGGTAAGTTTATAACAAGAGACGTTTCGAGTTTATACAATATTGAAAAAATAACGGAGGATGGAGTTATATCTGTAAACAAAAGAGAAATATGTATATATAAAGTAAATCCGGTAAATATAATAGCTTGGGATAAAGAAATGAAGGAACGAATAATATCATCGTATATAGCAACATTAAAAGGTATGCCTGATACATTTCAGATAGTCGTATCGCAACAAAAAAGCACATTAAGAAATGATATAGAGCAGTATAAAAAAAGATTATTAGAAGTAGAAAATTATGGATTAAAAATGGCACTTAAAAAATATATAGAATACTTACAAAAAATAGAAAACGAAAACGGCATATATGAAATAAAGCATTATTTGATAGTAGAAGAAACAGGTGAAAACGGCAAAGAAAACATACATAACGCATTCGTAAATATGAATGAATTTGGACTGGATATAAGGAAGATTACAAGAAAATCAGAAGTTGAAAATGTTATAAGGAGAGCAATAGAGGGGTGAGAAAAAATACAGAGATTTCAAAAATTCTTCCAGCAGAGGTTAAAGAAAAATATAACTGTATAAAAATACAATCTAAATATGTAAATGTTATTAGCATAGTAAGCATGGAAGAAATAGTGCTTTTGGAGTTGCTAGATATATTGCTTTTACAAAAAGAAATAACAGTATCATTTCATATCAATAGGCAAGATAGTATGGAATTCTTAAAAAAAATAACAAGATGTTTGGCAGAAAATGGCGCGGAAATTAGGAGCATAAATAAAAATCAATTAGATATTGAAGTGTTAGAAAAAAATAAAAATGATGCTGTAAAAATAAAAAAAGAGATTCAGGTAAATAATGAAAACGTATATCTAGTAGAAGTATATATGAAGGTTATAGGGGCAAGCGAAAATGAGGTTTTAAGCAGAAGTAATAATATCAAAAATATTTTATATACAAGAGGAATAATATTAAGTCCGACATATTTTAAGCAAAAGTTTGGATATATTGCCTCGTTACCTTTGCTTCAAACGAACAAGACATTAAGCGACTATACAGAAAATATTATGCTTACTACAGGGCTTGCTAAACTGTTTCCGTTTTTTGATAAAGATAATTTAAGTGGCCAGGGGATTTATATAGGAAAACACGAAAACAAATATATTAAACTATCATTGTTGGATAAAAGAAATTTAAACCATAACATGTGTGTATTCGGAAGTAGTGGAGTAGGCAAATCTTTTTTTATAAAGTTGTTAATAATGCGTAATTTTTATAATGGTATTAATCAAATAATAATAGATCCAGAAGGTGAATATAAAAATATAGTCCTAAGCCTTGGTGGAAATGTATACGAGCTTGAGACATATGATCCAATGTGTATTGAAGAAAAAGTTGCAAGAAATAATTCGGACTTTTTAGAACAATCAATAAAATTGGTGTCAGAATATCTTTTTTATAATTACGGTCTAAGAAATGTAGAAAACGAAATAAGGAACATGTATTTAGAATATGGAGTAACGAAAGATATAGAAAGCCTTTATGAAAAAAGCACAGCGGATAAAATTTATGTATTGCCTAAATATAGGATGGATTTCCCAAAAATTAAATCTGTTTTAAGTAAATTTGGAATAGAAAACAATTTAGTTACAAACACAAAACCACCTAATAAATCAAAATTAAATTGTTTTATAATTAAAGGCTCTACTAAAGATAAGATTAATAAGGAAATAATGACGTTTCTTCCTAAAATAAAACAGTTAATAGAGGAAAATACATTGATATATTTTGATGAAATATGGAAAACAATAAAAGCAAATAATGATGGGATATTAATAGAAGAAATATACAATTTTTTCAAAACATTACGAAAAAGAAAAGCAGGAATAGTAGCAATTAGTCAAGATATAGGGGATTTGTTTGTAATAGATGAAGGTAATTTTGGTAAGAGTATATTAAATAATTCTTATACAAAAGTTTTTTTCAAAATGACATATACAGATTTTGAAAGGATAAAAGGTTTAGATGAAATAACAGAATTAAGTGAAAAAGTAACTAAATTATCTAGAGGAGAAACATATATAATGCAAGGAGAAAATAAGTTTGTTGTAGATATAGAGGCAAACGCCTTTGAAAAAGAATTAATAGAAACAGAGGATATATATGAAGAAAGTTTTAATAGCAATGGATAATGAGATATTGTTAAGTCAGATTAAAAAGTGTGGAAAATATTTAACATATGGCTACGATATTGATACTAAAGAAAACGTACTAGAATATTTAAGTAAAAATGAGGTAGATATTCTAGTTACTAAAGATACATTAAATGGCGAAATTGAATTTAAAGAATATATACGTGAAATCAAGAAGTTACAATGTTCAATAAAAATAGTTGTAGTTGTTTCATGTTTAACAGAAGATATAAAAG
>JAZOWO010000021.1:0-2061 GCA_045659265.1 Clostridia bacterium
TGACATTCATCAATGTGTTGTGATATAATATTGATAGATATCAATGTGAGGTAACAAAATGAGCAATCAAGAATTTCTAGAGCAATTGAAAGTAATAAATGAT
The DNA here is from genome assembly GCA_045659265.1 of Clostridia bacterium. Classification (GTDB taxonomy): domain Bacteria; phylum Bacillota; class Clostridia; order TANB77; family CAG-465; genus UMGS1649. Next base: position 104 of record JAZOWO010000021.1, read on the forward strand.
AACACTAGGTTAACAATTATTCAAATGTTATCAAAAAATGGAACAATGTGTGCTTGTAAAATATTAGAAGAATTAAATATTACTCAAGGCACTTTATCTCATCATATGAAAGTATTAACTAATGCAGGGTTAGTAATTTATGTAAAAGATGGAAAGTGGTGCTACTATACTTTAGTAAAGGAGAATATTTGTAAATTAGCATGCTTTATTCAAGATATTTGTAAATACGATACTGTTAATTTAGATTGTAAATGTAATAAATAATAATAGCCATATTTAGTGGCTTATTATTTTACATTAATACATTGATAATTATCAATATGAAAGGAGTATCAAAATGAAAAAAAATAAAAAAGTATGGATAATGATCTTGTGTATGATAATAACTTTAGGAATTATTAATATACTTATAGGAATATTTTATGGTTGGGATGTGGCAAAAGTACCTTGGAATTTCTTAAGTACTCAAATCTTAGGAATGAAATGGTTAAATGATTTAATTTGGAAAGTAGTTCAATTAGTTGGTATTTATGAAATAGGAACTTGGCAATATCAAGTGCAAGCATCAATACAATTCTTTATTTATGATTTTACAAAAATAGGTATATTATTGTGTTTATTAATATTTGGAATATCCTATATCCAATCATATTTTCCACCTGAAAGAACTAAAAAAATATTAGGTAAATATAAAGGTATAGGAGCTAACATTATTGGGGCATTACTAGGAACTGTTACTCCATTTTGTAGTTGTTCATCGATCCCGATTTTTATAGGATTTACAAGAGCTGGTTTATCAAGTGGTGTTACATTTAGTTTTTTAATTTCTAGCCCTTTAGTAGATTTAGGCTCTTTGATGTTATTAGTCAGTTTCTTTGGTTGGGAAATAGCATTAGCTTATGTTTTGGTTGGGTTAATTCTTGCTGTAGTTGGAGGAACAATTATTGAAAAAACAGGCATTGGAAAACATGTTGAGGATTTTGTATTACAGGGACAAAGTGTAGAAATTGATGGACCAACTCTAACTCAAAAAGATAGATTAATTTATGCTAGAGAACAAATGTTAGAAACGTACAAAAAAGTTTTACCTTATATTGTTATAGGTGTGGGAATTGGTTGTGTGATTCATAATTTTATTCCCGAATCATGGATAGAAACAATTTTAGGTGGAAACAATTGGTATGGTGTTCCATTAGCAACAATATTAGGAACTCCAATGTATGCAGATATTTTTGGAACACTTCCAGTGGCAGAAGCATTATTTTCAAAAGGCGCAGGACTAGGAACAATTCTATCATTCATGATGAGTGTAACTGCATTATCATTACCATCACTTATCATGTTAAGAAAAGCTGTTAAACCAAAATTATTGTTCTGGTTTATAGGTATTGTAGTTAGTGGAATTATAATTATAGGTTATTTATTTAATATATTTATGTGAGGTTAAGATGAAAAAAGTAGCGTTTATTTGTGTGCATAATTCTTGTAGAAGTCAGATAGCAGAAGCACTATGTAGAATATATAGAAAAGATTTAGTTCCGTATAGTGCAGGTACTGAAATAAAAGGAACAATAAATCAAGATGCAGTTAGAATAATGAAAGATAAGTATAATATAGATATGAGTAAACAATATCCAAAATTATTAAAAGATATTCCAAATTGCGATATTTATATATCAATGGGGTGTAATGTTGGATGCCCAATGATAGATAGTGTGTTTGATGATAATTTTGGAATAGATGATCCTACTGGACAAAATGATGAAGTATTCATTAGAGTTATAGAAGAAAGCAAAAATAAAATAGTGAATTTATAGGAGGAAAAATAAAATGAAAATTCAAGCATTAGGTGGTTGTTGTAAGAAATCACAAACAAATTATGAGGCTATAGTATTAGCTGTTAAAGAACTAGGATTAGATGTTGAAGTAGAACATGTGATAGATATGAATGAAATAAT
>JAZOWO010000022.1:0-11551 GCA_045659265.1 Clostridia bacterium
AAGATTGCTTTGCTCCGGAAAATGGAAGGTAACTGGATTCCAACATTACTTAAAAAGTATCATAAGAAACTAGGATACTATGTAGAACCGAAAGAAAGAGATGCGTATGTTCTTTGCGAAAAGTGCAAGAAGTACTATTCGAAACAAAAAGTAAAGAGCGAGTATGTAAATGAAACAAGGACAGAAACGACATATACAGATGCGGGTTATGGAGATGATGACATGATTGGAGATGTAAGGTATTTTGTAGAATACAAAACATGCCCAAGATGTGGTCATAAGCAAGAAATCAGTAAACTTTATATGGAAACGAAAAATGAAAGAAGAGCAAGGGGATAAAAAAGGAGTGCAAAAGCACTCCTTTTTTAATGTAAAACTTATATAAAAAATAACCGCACAGATTAATCTGTACGGTATATTTTTGGAGCTGAAGGTCAGAATTGAACTGACGACCTGCTGATTACAAGTCAGCTGCTCTACCAGCTGAGCTACTCCAGCTTACAGTGGTGACCCGTAGGAGAGTCGAACTCCTCACTCCGCCGTGAAAGGGCGATGTCTTAACCGATTGACCAACGGGCCATGTGGTGAGCTATCCGCGATTCGAACGCGGGACAACTTGATTAAAAGTCAAGTGCTCTGCCAACTGAGCTAATAGCCCACTAAACACTGCTCTATTAGTTTACAATATTTTTATTCAAATGTCAACATTTTATGTTAAATTTATTAAAAAATTTAAATCTGGTTATTTTACATATAATTACAGGGGGATGTCGAATAACTTCTAGTTTTGTCAAAAGTATTGCAGAGACAGCCAAAAATCTATATATTTTAATCGGGTGATAGCTTGTTAGGTTGGTATTTAACTATATCTTTTGCGGTATTTATTCTAGTAGATTATATGGTAATATATAATTTTTTGGATTCTAAAATACTATATACATCTAGCGGAAGTAAAATAAATTATGAAAGAAAAGATGTTAACAAAAATTTATTAAATGAAATAACAAGGTTTAATCGTATAGATTTATTAATATTATTTTGTATTGCTTTAATTTTTTATCTCATTTTATTTGGAATATCTACATATATCTTTAGCATAAATCCATTAAATTTAAATATCTGGCATAAAGTTATTAATTTGACAGTATTGTTTTCAGGAAAACTTAAAATGATTAAGGAAATATATAATGTATCGGCATTCTTTTTTTCTTGTGTATTAGTTTGGAAGTTCAAAATAAGAATATTAACTAGTATTAAGAGAAATGTAAAAGAAATGTTAATTAATGAAAAAGAGAATGATTGTAATAATGATATTATTTATGACATAGCTTGTGATGAAAATGATGAGTGTGTAAGTATATTAGAAGAGGCTTTGTATCAAAATGTATTAATTACAGGAAGTATTGGCAGTGGAAAAACAAGTGGGGCAGTTTCAAGACTACTTTATCCGTTATTAAAGAGTGGAAAGGGTGGATTAATACTTGATGTAAAAGGTAATTTTGTGGACAAAGTAGAAGAAATGTGCAAAAGATGCGGTAGGATAAGTGATCTTAAGGTAATATCTAAAACTTCTAATGGATATTTTGAAATATTAAGTAATAGTATAAGTTCGTTAGAATTAGCTGGGCGAATAAAACAAATATTAGAATTATTGTCTGTAAATAATAATAGTGATTCTTATTGGTTAGATAAGGTGGAAAATTTCCTTACAAATATATTTGTTTTGATGAAGTATTTGGACAAGTTTAGTATGTTAGAATTACATAGGCTTGTTACTGAGGAGAAATATTTGCAGACATGCCTGAGCAAGGTAAAAGAAATGGTAGTTAAAACGCCGCCAGATGATAAATTAGCCTTCGAAATATCTAATATGATAAATTTCATTACTAAGGAATTTGAAATGTTAGATTCAAGAGTAAAAAGCATTATTAAATCTGAAATAACAAGATTCACTATACCGCTTATTACAGAATATGATTTGTATAACCAATTTTGTGAAAAAGGAGCAAAAGAAGAACTCGTTTTTGATGAAAAAAGTATAATTGTATTAAGCGTGCCAATTGGTGAAAACAGGACACTTTCTAAAATTTTAGCCACAATATTAAAATTAGAATTCCAAAAATTTGTTTTATCTAATATTTCTAATCCTATACCTGTATTTTTTATAGCTGATGAGTTCCAAGAATTTTGTAATGTAGCAGATAGTAACTTTTTATCTCTATCTAGAGAAGCCAAATGTATAAATATAATAAGTACGCAGAGCTATTCTTCATTAAAATCTACATTAAAAAATGAAGAAAATACAAGAGTATTAATACAAAATCTTGTAAATAAAATATGGTTTAGAAATGATGACATATATACAGTTTCAGAGGTAATAAAACAGCTAGGAAAAATAAATATAGTTAGAGAGAATAAAAGTGTAAGCGAATCATCAACAGAAAGTAAAAAATATATGTTTAGGGAAGGGTTTAGAAATACTAAAAGTAGTATATCTAAAACATTAAATTATGTAGAAACAAAAGAAAATGAATATGACGAAAACTTCTTTACTAGGGAGTTGAAAACTTTTGAAGCATTAGTAATGCTTATGGGTAAAGAGGGAATGAAAGAACCAAAGAGAGTTATGTTTAAGAGGTGGAATTAAATGAAAAAACATATAAAAATATTAGTTGTAATTATTATGGTATTGGTGATAAGTAGTGCTGCTAGTGTATATGCTGCAGCGAGTACTCCTACACTAATAAATAAACTAAATACAGCACTTAAAAAGATATTGAGTTATTTAGAAAAATTAGCTACTCCTGCAGCCGGGGTTGCTATAGCTACCGGGGTTATGATACGAAAACTTAGTTTTGGAGATGAAGAAAAGTTAGTTCTTGGAAAAAGGACAATAATAAATGCTATAATAGGATATTTAACGATACAGTTAATAGATTTAATAATTAAATTTATAGAGGAAATTGTATAATGGGTGAAAATGTACTAAATAATCTTAATATTCTTTTAGAAAAGTTTTTTGGTACTGTGGAATCCGAAGTTTTTGGGCTGTTAGATAAACTTTATAGAATAACACCAGAGATATTAAAAGAAGAACCGTTAAAGAGATTTCAAGTAAAAGATGTTAATTCAAATATACTTTTAATTCTTATAAGCATTTCAATTTTGTTTATTGTGTTTTATTTAATAACATATATGTTATCTATGTATAATGGTTACAAACAAGACAATATATTCAAATTTGTTTTTAAGTTAGCAGTGTTTTTAATTCTTAGTTCATCAAGTATGTATATAGTAGAAACTGTATTAGATATAAATAACATGTTTACAGAAGTTATTCTAAGTATTGGAAAAGATGTTGCAAAAACCGAAGTATCTTTTGAAGGTCTTAAAGAATGTATAACAGATGTAGAAAAACATATGTCCAATGATGCTGTTTCGATAGATGGAATTATTAAGGGGGTGGTTTCTTTAGGGGCCTCTTCTATATTAATAACTCTTTCAATTAGGTATGTAACTGTTATTGTTCTTGTATTATTAAGCCCTATTGCAATAATGTTTGCGGCATCTAACAATACATATTCTTTGTTTTTAGCATGGTTAAAAGCATTTTTAATTAATATACTTACTCAAAATATAATAGCAGTCATATTAATAATTCCACTGTCCATCAAGGAGACTGGTGAGTTGATGTATAAAATTGTTTTGGTTGGAAGTATATATTTGCTTTATAAAATAAATACATTTACAAGAGAATTAATAAATATATCTGGAGGTGCAAATGGACGAAAAAGCTAGGGTGTATGGCGGCCTAAAAAGAAAGAATAGATTTCTTGGGATAATAGATTATAAAACATTAGTAATACTTCTAGGATATATGTGGATTGTGTGGAAAATAGGAGAAAAAATATTTATAAGTTGGATATACAGAGGATATTTTTGCTTGTTTTTAATTATGCCGGTAATTGGATTTGTTTATGCTAATAAAAACGAAGAAGATATATCGCATATAATATATGTAATAATTAAATTTCTTGTATCTCCTAAGCTATATGTATGCAAACTTAACCATAAAAAATATTGGCGAAAATAATTGTTGTAAATTATAAAATATAATGGTATAATTGCAGCATAAAGGAGAGTGAGTCATATGAAATTTGTAGAAAAGTTAAATAGAGAAGTAATGGATGTTGAATTACCAGGTATATTTGTAAATAATTGTATGACATCACTGGACGAACTTAGTTTAAAGTTATACATATATATAAAATTTTTAGCTAAGAATAATATGGAATTTGCTAGAGCAGATATAGCTAAAAAATTAGGAGTAAAAGTAGCCGAACTAGAAAAAGCATTTGATACTCTAGAAGCAGAAGAACTTGTAATAAAAACAGTTGATGGTTTTGATATTCTAGATGTTAAGGAACAAGAGTTAAATAAAATATATATACCTAAACTAGAGCCAAAAGTAACTAAGGTTAAAAGCGATGTTGAGAAGAAGAGAATTGCAGCAGCGAATGCTATTAATGAAAGCTTCTTCCAAGGTATTATGGCACTATGTTGGTTTGTAGATATAAACACATTATTTGAAAAGTATGGATTTGAAGAAGAAGTTATGATCGCGTTATTCCATGATTGTGCAGAAAGAAGAGCGTTAAATAAGAATTATGTATTTAAGGTTGCAGAATCTTGGTATAAAGGCGGTGTAAAGACTTTTGCAGATCTTGAAGATTATTTAAACGAACAAGATAAACTTCAGCAAGTAAAGACAAAGATCAAATCTAAATTAAGATTAAATAGAGCTTTTACAGAGTACGAAGAAGTATATATTTCAGAATGGATAAATAAATATGGATATACATTTGATGAAATAGATTACGCAATAAAGAAAACGGTGTCTAAAGGAAATGCGTCGATTGGATATATAAATGGTATTTTAACAAATTGGCATGAAAATGGATACAAGACTTTAGCGGAAATATTAGAAGCGGAAGGTACTGTTACAAAACAAAAGATAGCAACAGAGACACAAAAGGCCTCTCAAAGTAAAACATTGAAACATAAGAATTACGAACAAGATAAAGCAATAGATTGGAATCAATATTACGATAATATGTAGGAGGAAATATGAATTCATACATATCTAAAGATTTACAAAGGGAATATGACTTAAAAAGGCAACGTGCTATCAGTGAAGCAGAAGCAAGAAAAAGTGCTTTGTTGGAAAGACTTCCTAAGTACGAGGAACTTTTAGTAAAAAAGAATATGCTAGCTATAGATATGGCAAAGACTATGCTAAAAGGTACGGATATAGATAAGCAAATTGCGGAAGAAAATATGAAAATAAAACTATTAGAAATAGATAAGCAAATAGATGCGCTGTTTGTTAGTGAAGGACTTCCTAAAGATTATTTATATCCTAAATTTGAATGTGAAAAATGTGAAGATACTGGATTTATAAAGCTTGGAAATAAAGAAAGTAGATGTCCGTGTTTCACACAAAAAGTAGTTAATATAACATATAAACAAAATAATATGTTAAGATTAGAAGATGAGAATTTTAATACTTTTGATATAGCATATTTTTCTAATAAAGTAGACAAAGAAAAGTATCAATCAGATAAATCACCATTGCAAAATATAGAAGAAATTAAAAAAGTGGCAATGGCATTTGTGGATAATATGAATAATCCATGCCAAAAGAATTTGCTATTTACAGGAAGAGCGGGAACGGGTAAAACATTTATGAGTAGCGCTATAGCTCACAGCGCAGTAAATAAAGGATATTCCGTATTATATCAAACAGCACCGCTTCTAATGGATATGATTATAGAAGCTAAGTTTGGTGGATATAAGGATGAAACTAAAAAGGAACAATACAATAGAGTGTTTGATGTAGATTTATTAATAATAGATGATCTAGGAACAGAAAATTTAAGTAATAGTAAGTTTACAGAATTGTTCAATATAATTAATACGCGTTTGTTAAAGGATAAGAAAACTATAATATCTACAAATTTAACACTACAAGATTTAGCAGTACAGTATGACGATAGAGTAATGTCTAGACTTATAGGAAACTATACAATTTGTAGGTTCTTTGGAGAGGATATTAGACTTAAAAAGAAAAGAATGTGCTAATATAAATAATAAATATAATAAACAATAAATAATAAAAAATAACAACCACAAGGTTGTTATTTTTTATTTGTTTAATTTTGTCTTAAATTTATTGTTATTATATAAAATTATTGCTTTTATGATAATTTTTATATTATTCAACAAAACTATCTTTTACATCTTTAACAAATTTTTTAACTAGAGATAATTGTTTATCTGTTAATTCTAGTTCGTCAGCTTCGCAAACTTGGCATGTTAAAGATTCAGCAAATAATACATCTAAACTAATACCTAAAACATTAGATAATCTAATAGCTGTTGTTATACTAGGCGCTTTGATGCCTCTTTCAATATCGCCCAAGAAATTTTGTGAAACACCAACTTCTTCAGCTAAAGCGTATTGAGTTAAATCTAATTTTAATCTGCCTTGTTTGATTCTTTTGCCTAACATTTCTAAATTTAAATATGATGTCATTTTTTTATCACCTCACACCTACAGTATAACTATACACTACATGAGTGTAAAACAAAACAAGCACTTTGTGTGTAAAGTAACACAAATATAACTAATTTAAATAAGAAATAGCATTAGCTGTAGCAAAATCTTTAATATGAGATATGCTTACATCTATAATTAAGTTGTTTTCTTCTTGCATTTTGCTAATATTAGGTTTTAGTATGTTAACAACAGGTCTATTTTTATTAGTTTTATCGTTTAATATTTCAATTTCACTTAGACTTACAGTGTTATCTATTTTTGAAAGGCTTTTGTAAATTGCTTCTTTTGCTGCAAATCTTCCTGCGTAGTGAATAAAACGTGTAACATCTGGTTTTTTATCTGCATATTCTATTTCAAGGGGTGTAAATACTTTCTCCTTAAATCCAGGGGTAGATAGTATTGCTTTTTTTACACGCTCAACTTCAATTATATCTGTTCCACAAAAATAATTCATAATTCCTCCGAAAAATCTATATAAATTTTAACATAATACTTGCAATTTTTCAATAAATATATTATAATACTATTCGTATCGGGGTGTAGCTCAGTTGGTAGAGCGCGTGGTTTGGGACCATGAGGTCGCAGGTTCGGGTCCTGTCACTCCGACCACATTGAAGGCGAAAGCCTTCTTTTTTTGTTAATAAAACCCCCAGACAATCTGGGGGTCTTATTAATCTATTGTATCTATAAGTATATTGTTTACATATATGCCAACAAGAACCATTTTACCATTTTTAACTCTTACCTTAACATATGCGTTATCTATATTATCATTAAGATGTTTTTCTGCTGCTAAAGATTTATTCTCATTCATATAATATCTTGTAGGAGTTTCTATAGAATATTCTTTTGACCAAGAATAATATGAAGCAGTTGTTTCATAGTAATTGGTTGTATTAGTTGGACGTTCTTTACTAATATTTTTGAAATATGCAAACCCATTAGGACGAATGCCTATTGTAACATAGCATGGTTCGTTATAATCTGCATCTATAAAATTAGAATATGCTGGAATTGTATTTTCCTTGAAGTTTACATATAGGTAATTTCCTCTAAACATATCATATGGATCATATGCTTCTATTTCGAAGATAAATTCAGTTCCGTCTTTAAGAGTGTTTGAGTTTATAGCTATTGTATATATTGGTATAATGAATAGCATAAATACAGCAATTATATAAATAATAAATTTTTTGAACGGTAATTTAATCATTTTTATTACCTCCAATCTTTTTCTTAATAACCTTTCCACTTAATAAGAAGCAAGTGCCTGCTATTAAGAAGATTATGCTCTTAACACCAAAACTTAAATCTGCACTAACAAATCTGAACATTATTATTAGTAAAAGTAAAGCAACTCCTTGTTTAATTTCTGGATAAGAATTCATTTGGTTGCCAATAACAATTTTGTATATTCCAAGACAAATTACTATTAAATTTACTAATATAAATAATAATTCGGCTTGAAGACCAGTAAATTGTGCTAAAGCTATAAATGCAAATACAAAATATTCTTTTGGGTTTTTGTATGCATCAGATAGGTATATAAATACTCCGGCTAAAGCTGCAAATAATAATGTATCAACATGTATAACTAAATCTTCGGTAAATTCTAACATTTCTGCTGTTGTACATGATAGCAACATATAAAACATAAATGCAAAAGATAATACTTTGCTTAATATATTGTTCTTATCAAATAAAGTTTTAGTTAAGAAATATATCATATATAAGTACATAAGAATAGATTCTGGATTTAGCCATTCTTTGTGAGATATAAACAATGTAACAAGTATTACATTTGTAATCCACATTAATATATTTCTATCGTCATTTTTATCTTTTTTGTAATTAATAAAGTTTGCTATAATTATAGGTAAAGCAAGTATAAATGTTTTTAGTAACGCTTCGCTTTCAGCAGTATATGAGTTTATAGCCACAAGCGAATATATTACAGTTCCTACACTATATACAAGAACAGAAAGTTTATTAAATAATATGAATGCAATAGGTAAAAACATTAATAGTGATGTAAAGAATAATTCATATATTTCTGTTTGTATATGGAATATTTGCGCTATAAGCGAATTTGTTGCAAGTATAGATACTGGTGCAAATATACTAGTATATAATTGTAGTTTTTTATTTCCTTTGTGCATATATTCATGCAACATATATCCTGTTATAGCTATAGGGATAAAAGAAATGACAACCTTTATACCTTTGGCTATATTATGCCAATTCATTGCAAATAATGTAATTATGCTAAGTGCAATTAAGAATATGCCTATTGCACCAAAAACAGTTGATAAAGATTTGCTTTCTTTTTTAGTACCAAAGTGCTTTTGTGCGGCAATAAATTGTACATCTGTAATAATACCATTATCTACAAGCTCGGTTAATTTTGAATTCAAAAAATTAGTTTCTTTTTTATTCATAATTCCTCCTTTGTAAAATACTTACTACATTTGAGAAGGATCTTGATATAACTCTTCTAAGTTAGTTATAAAATCTGTATATTCTTGATCTTCGTAGCCTATATGGATTACTTCATCTATATCGTCGTGATAGAAAAGATATTGGTTGCCAACTCCAATATTCCCCATTGGGTATGGTACTGCAATATAGTCATATTGGTCGCCACCTTCTAATCCGTTAGATTGTAGTATTCCAAATATCATTAATTTTTGATCTGAGTCATCTAGGGTAACAATTGAACCTAGTGGTAATAAATCGCTAATATTTCTCATATAATTCGCCTCCTATTAAGAAATAATTCACTAGTTTCATTATAGCAGAAAATAAACAAATATGTAAAGCGTAAGCTGAAATATTGATTACTCTTTTAATTTGTAGTTATTATGTATTTGTGGTATAATATATGTATGAGGTGGTAATATGTTAAGTAGAACGGAAATTGTAGAAATTTTAACTAATATGACTACAGAAGAAAACAAAGGAAGAATACAAGATTTATTGGGTAAGATAGAGAAAATATCTGATGAAGAACTTGCGAAAATATTAAGTGAAAGAAAAATAAAAAGCGCGAAAGATATTAAAAAGATTGTAGAAGGTGAAGAAAAGAAACCGAGAATGGCAAGACATAAATTTGAAAACTTAAATGAAATAGTATCGTTTGGGGCAACAGATAGTACAATACATATTCACTTAATTCCCGAAGATGCACATCATATGTTAACAAGAGAGGGTTGGACAAAAGCAGAACTAGCGCTAATAGATGCAATGGAAAAAATAAAAGGGAAGCTAGGAAGAGAAAAGAAATATAAAAAAATACAACAAGTATATGCAGTATCGCCAATAATGACAGGAATAGTTTCAAGATGGTTTAAGGAATTGGGATTTGATGTAAAGACATTGCCAATGGAACAAGCAAAAGAAGACGAAGAACTTTCAAAATTTACTGAAAGATTTGAAGGCGCTGGGAAACTAGGTAGAGCAAATCTTACAAAAGAACAACTTATGTCAGAAGAATGGGAGCAAAGAAAGGAAGAAGTAAAAACCAAACTTTTAACACCAAGAGATAGAGGATTAATAGAAACGCTTCAAACTATGACTAACACAGACCAAGAAGTTGTGAAGGCAACAGAAGAAATGGATACGAGAGTTCATAAAACAATAGAAACTAAAACGGAAGTTATAGAATAAAACAGAAATAGGTTTAAAATAAAAAAACGGAGAATATTCTCCGTTTTTCTTCGTTTTAAACTAATATAATTAAGTGTTTGTGTTAAGCATAGACTCTATTAAAGATAGAGTGTTGCTTGTTTTTGCTACGTGGATAGTGTGGATAATGCCAACATTATTTGCGCCAGCAATGTTTTCTAAAGTATCATCAACAAAACAAATTTCATCAGCTGTAACACCTAGCTTGTCCATCATTTTTGTATAGAATTCAGCTTCAGGCTTTACTGTGTTTAGTTCTGCTGAGATAAAGATTTCATCAAATAAATCTTGTCCAAAGGCTTTCAAAATAAATTCTTTAACACAAGATATGTGGTTTGTAGCGACTACAAGTTTAATATCTTTGTGTTGTTCTTTGAATTTACTAAGTTCACCTAATGTTATTTTTAGTGAGTAGATTGAACTACATATATATTTACATCTTTCTTTAAGACTGTTAATGTCCAAACTTGGAACGATTTCGGTTGCTTTAGAAGAGAATTCAAAATCACTTCTGTTTTTGCCAAACAACCTTTCTAGTTTTTCATTAGTTTTATCTAAAACGAAGTCGTTTTCTTTTACAAGTACCCCGACTAAATCGAGTGCGATAACTTTTATCAAATTAATCACCTTGCCACTTATTATACCACAAAAAAATAAAAATGGAATATCAAAATCAAATTATGTGAAATTAAATTAAATATTAAAACTAAGATGTGTGAAACACGCTTTTTCGTTGACAAACAGCCTATTCTATGAGATAATTATACCTAGTGAAAAAGTGTAAAAGAAAAGGGAATTAAGGAGGAGTTAATATGACAGAAAAAGAAAAATTTTATATAACAACAGCAATAGCTTACACATCTAAAAAACCTCATATAGGAAACACTTATGAGATAATTTTAACAGACGCAATAGCTAGATTTAAAAAGATGCAAGGTAAAGACGTATTCATGTTAACTGGAACAGATGAACACGGACAAAAAATACAAGAATTAGCTGAAAAAGAAGGAATAGCTCCAAAAGCATATGTAGATAATATCGCAGGAGAAATAAGAAAAATATGGGACTTAATGAATGTAGAATACAATCATTTTGTTCGTACAACAGACGATTACCATGAAGAGACTGTGCAAAAAATATTCAAAAAACTATACGATCAAGGAGATATCTATCTTGGAGAATATGAAGGAATGTATTGTACACCATGTGAATCATTCTTTACAGAATCTCAATTAGTAGATGGAAAAT
>JAZOWO010000023.1:0-2381 GCA_045659265.1 Clostridia bacterium
TCTACTTTTTCCTCTTTAATATATACTTCTTTGTTTAATGCAGCTTTTACAACTTCTCTTAGGAATTCTTTGTCGTCTGACCATACTATTAGTTCTATAAACTCATCTATATTACACCATTTGTAATCTATGCTTTCTTCGTTTAATACTACTTCTTCTTCGTCTACAAATGATACATATACATATTCTGTACATATATTCCCAAGTGATTTGTATTTAAATATCCAATTTAGATAAAGTGTATCTACTACATCTAAATTTGTTTCTTCTTTTATTTCTCTTACTACTGCTTGTTCTAGATTTTTATCTACTTCTTCCTTACCACCTGTTACTACATACCAAAAAGATTTATGGAATTGTGGATCTTCAGGGCTACCTAATAAAAGTAGTAGTTTATTTGTTTTTCTATTTACTATAAAGCTAAATATTTTGTCCATATTTTTACCTCCAAGCTAATATTATTTTAATATTTTTATATTCCTTTTGCAAGTAAATGGTGTAAATAAGTATTGCAAATACAGTTTTATGTTTACTTTTCTCCTATTTTTTGCTATAATATTTGTGTTGTTAACATATTAAATCTAAATAGTTTCAAAATAATTATAAAGGAGATGGCTTATGAACAACTGGTACGAAGCAAGTATTAAATCTCTCATCGAAGAGTACTTCAAAATGCAAGGTTTGGATATTACCTTTGATTCTTCTCTCTACTGGGATGTTGCCATCGAAAGTTGGCTTAACACTATTCCCAAGGAAGAACACGAACAATTCCTTAAGATTGCAAAGGATGCTCGGTTCTATGCTTTCAACAAGAAATATGGCGCATACGAATATGCAACAGACTACCGCTCTGTATGTCCTAACTGGAACACCATCATTCTTAATGAGATAACCAAAATTCTTGGTAATCTTGAAGGAAAGAAGGTTGTTGCTGTTGGTGCAAACAACGGCTCCGAGCTTGCAATTATCTTTGAGAAAGACTTTTCTTCTATGTCTTTTGATGTAGTAGAAATCTCTGAAGATGCTTGCAAGAAAGGCAAGGAGCTCTTCCCGAGTGTAAACTTCCACTGTACCTCTATGGATGAGGTAGAACTTGAAGAAGGTAAATATGATATCTTCATCAGCCTTCGTGCAGCATACTGTGCAGGAAACAACCTGGACTTCATCGCAGAAAAAGCATACCGTTCTGTGAAGCCAGGAGGCGTAATTCTCTTCTCTATTTCCAATGGATATATCGATGTATCTAACGGAGCATATACCCCTATAAAAGGCGTATACAACCCTGAGAACAATGCTTGCAACGAAAGTGAGACAGCATTAAACTTAGGTTGGATGAAAGAGTCTATGCTGCTTCACGGATGCAAAGAAGTTTCCGTAGTCGATGCAGAAAGCGAAATTCTTCTTATATCTAAGAAGTAACTATCCACAGTATCCACAATAAACCCACTCAAGATATTATTCTTGGGTGGTTTGTGTTTTTATTAACTATAACGATATAATATTTCGTTTAGTTTGTTCAATGCTATGTATAGTATTCCAGCTACCAAAAGATATATCAACAAGATAATATATATTGAATCGAACCATTTTACTAATTGTACAATAATATAAGTATTAATTCCCAAAAATACGGTATATCCTATCGAACCAACCCACGCTCCGTCTCCGCGGCTATAAAAAATCCCACACATTGCATACGATATCTCATGTATTAAAAATGCTAATCCCCCAATACTTGCTATTATACCTAAAAATGAGGTGTCCGCTAGACCTTCAAAAGCATCTGGAAATACTTCTTCTCTTATTAAACTACATAACGCACTTGTTAATTTATACATTTGTTTTCTCCTTTGTATATTTTGATTTATTTTAATCTATACTTAAATTCATTGCGTACTCAAACGAAATCTTTTCATATCTTTTTGTCTTTTTCCATCCATCTTCTAAATGAGACATTGCAGATATGTCAGTTACTTTTTTGTTTTTTAATAATTTTATTACTTTGTTTATAATTTCAAGTTCTTCATCAGATAGGCAATTAAGATCATAATTCTTTTTACTTACTATTTGTGTTGTAGTGCCATAATCATTTTCAGTTTCTTCTTTAACATACTTGTTGTTTAGAATCATTAACGTATTATAGTTTTTCCCATCTATTGTAGGGCCAAACTTTTCATGCTCATATGTTAGGCCTGTTACAGCAACACATTGTTCTTTAAAAGATAACATATCTATATACCATAAATATTTATTAATGCTTGTAACAGTTAAATTTTTCACTTGACTTGCTATATACGAAATAATATTTTCTAATTTATCTAAATCTAATAACTTATAACCATTATATATATCTGGCGTTCTAGATAGATTGTTTGTTATAC
>JAZOWO010000024.1:0-9014 GCA_045659265.1 Clostridia bacterium
TATTTAAAATAAAGCAAAAAGGTTGCAAATCTTTATTGAATGTAATAGAATATATAGAGAGAGGGTTAACAAATGATAAAAAACGCTGAAAGCCTTGCGGCTGTACACACACACACACACAATACTTTCTAATGAACAAACATTAGAAGCGTTTTTTGCGCCTCAAATTAAAATAGAAACTAGCAAAGTAACACATACTTAAGAAGTATGTGCTGCTTTGCTTTTTTGCATGCAAAAAGGAGGAATAGAAAATGCAAAAGAAACAAGGTATATCCTTAATAGTTTTAGTCATTACAATAATAGTGATGATAATATTAGCAGCAAGTGTAGTAATAACATTATCTAACACTGGCGTAATAAACAGAGCAAGTCAAGCGGTAGACTTAACAAATGAAGCTGCAGTACAAGACTTAGCTGCATTAACATGGGCAGATGCTTACATGGATAATCTAAGAGGGCAAAGTTTGATAGATAAAGTAACAGAAGAACTAGAAGAACAAGGAGTAACAGCAGACAACTGGACTATAACAGTAACAGATACAGGAGTAGTGGTTAAAAAAAATAAGGGCAATGAATCGGAAAAAGAAGAATATAGTATAACTGTTTATTCTGCGGAAGGTATAATGGTTGATACAGTAGATATTTATCCGTCAATTATTATAGCTGGAACAACAATTGATGTTACTGTTGAAACTCCACTATATGGAGAACGTATTGATTCAATTGTAGGAGCTGATGCTATAGTAAAAACAAAAGAAGAAACGCCATTTGGTGGATCATATTATTACACATTTACTATATCTAATCCGGTAAGTGATATTGTTATTCGTATGACTAACGAAAAGGCACCCCCATTAACCTGATAATGTAATTTGATTAATAATTATTATAAAACATTATGCACTCTCATAATTTATATGAGGGTGTTTTTATTTAGCTAAAATAATATTATTAAAAACACGATTATTAGTTGAAAAAACATAGTCTCGGTTGTATAATATAGGAAAAGTTAGGAGGGGTGTGTATGGAATATTCAGATAAGAATGCAATGTCCAGAAAAGAATATTTGAAGAGCAAACAAAAAGGTAAATTTGGAATTAGAACCATTAAATATATGCTAATTGTTGTTGTAATAGTTCTTTTATCTATTTATCTTTGGAAACAGTTAAACATATATAATAATGTTACAAAAATTGCAAATCAAGTGCTAGAAGAAACAGCGTTAGCCAGAACTCTTAAAATGTATTACATATCTGAAGGATATACAAAAGATGCCCCTAATTCTGTTATGCTATATAAAGCAACAGATGAATCTAGAACAAAAATAGAAGGCACAGAAAACTTTACTAACATTAAACTTGTTGAAGATAGTTTATATGGTTTGGTTAAAAATAAACTTTATACAATAAATACAGAAACTTTAGAAAAAGTAGATTATTCTTTAAGTGATGTATACGAATATATAGTTAGAGGAAATAAAATATATTATTATTCTGTAAATAAAAAGGCCGAAAAAACAGGTATATATGTTTATGATATAGATACTAAAAAATCAGTTCAATTAATTAATGCTGAAGTAACTCAATTTGTTATGGATGATATGTATATATTTGTTGTAACAAAAGGAAAAACAGCTAAGAGTATAGTAAGATATAATATTAATGGAAGTGGAAGAACAGTTTTAACAAATAAGGAAATTGTTTCACACGTTATGTTAAATGGTTCAAGTGTATATTTTGTGGCAGATGAGATGTTGTACAAGATGAACAAGAGCGGTAAAGATATAACTAAACTCACAGATAATAAAGTGTACTTAGATGCAGATGTTAAAGCAGGATATTCATTAGAAAACATGGTGGCTGTTAAAAATCATCTAGTATACTATATAAACAAGAATGAAAAAAACATATTATATGTAATAGATATGAATAAAAAAGAGGAGCAAGCTCTTACTAAAAAAGCTGTAGAAAGCCTAAAAATAGTTGATCACATACTATACTTTAAATTGAACTCTGATTTAGCTTTTTACAAAGTGAATTTAGAAACTGGTAAGATGGAACAAATAACAAGTATACGCGGAAGCGAATATATTTGTATAAACTAATTGTTTGTGATTAAAATTTAGCATTTAATATTTTGAATAAATAATAACACCGTAACTTTTGGTAACGGTGTTATTTTATATAATTTAATCATTATTAATCATCAAGATTTAATCTATCCCTTTTAGTGTATTGTTCAGGTCTTAAACCTATACGTGTTTGCATGTAATTTAATACAATTATTAATGCTACGCTAAATACAAATCCGGATAATGTATATACAAGTCCTATTGGTACTGTGTCTAGTAATCCGCTTATTAACACTAACATTATTGCTGAACCAAAGTTTTCTGCTAGGTAGTATATAGACATTAATTTACTTCTTATAGATGAAGTAGTGAAGTTACTTACGTAATTTTTAACTATAATTCTATATGCGCCTCTTTCAAACATTTGGAATAGGTAAACTACTATACCTGTTATTAATAATATGTTGTAATTTGTTGTAAGTGTAGCGATAACACCTATAAATACAAAGCTTGCTGCATAAGATAAAGACATTACAGTTAATGTTTGGTTTCTAAATTTTGCGCTTATTTTTTCTTGTACAAGAGAACCTATTGAAGCAGTTATTGATGCTGCTGCAAAGATATATCCAAATGTAGTAGAATCTACATTAATTACTGTTAAATATGTTTTAAAGTATGTTGCTGCAACTGATAATATTCCATAGAATAGACAAGCAAAGAATAGAAGTGCATGTAGTCTACTAGATTTGAAGATAAACTTAAATCCGGAGAACAATTCGTCTCTTTTCTCTTTTGCGGTTGCGTTGGCGTTTTTAAGGTTTTTAATTGGTTTTGTAAAGTATGCTAGTACAGTTGCTATTAATGCGCATATGCAAGAGAAAATAAGAGGTAAATATACATTTACTTTATATAAATAACCTGCTGCGATACACGCTAAGGCTTCTACTATGAAATATAGCGAGGAGCCTTTTCCTTCAATCTTTGAAAAGTCTGAAAGCCTATTTAATTTCTTAAGCGAAGAGTATAAGAAAGGTGATTCAGATGTTCCTTTAAGTGCAAAGCCAAATGCTAGTAAAAAGTCACCGATTGCTAATGTTGCAAAGCTTGGTGCTATTAAATAATCTATACCCCAAAATAAACAAAACATATTTCCGAGTATCATTGAATTTCTAAGACCAATTTTGTCTGTTATTAATGCTGACGGTATTTGAAGTAATATAGCAGAAGTAGAGTATATACTGTTAAGTATAGCTATTTCGGCTAAACTTAGTCCTTTAACACCATTTAAAAAAAGTATGGATATTGCATAATAAAATAGAATATCATACGAAAATAATTTATAAACTGGAAATATTTTTGTATTTTTTTCCATGATTTTTCTCCTTTGTATACATTATAATTTCATATTATATTATACAACTAACAAAAATAAAAGCAATAACATTATGGTTATTTTTAGATTAAAAATATGTTACAAAATTAAATAATAAAAAAGTCCTAAAAAGCTTTACTTTATGCTAGTTTTAAGGTAAAATATATTAGATAAAGAAGGTGTAAAAATGTCTAAAAAAATCGTAGCAATAGTAGGAAGACCAAACGTTGGGAAATCAACGTTTTTTAATGTGTTAGCAGGAGAAGCATTATCAATAGTATCAGATATGCCTGGTGTAACACGTGATAGAATATATGCAGACTGTGAATGGAGAGGTACTTCATTTCAAATTATAGATACAGGTGGAATAGAACCTAAAACTGATGATGTTATATATAAAGGCATGAGAAGACAAGCTGAGCTTGCGATGGATATGGCTGATGTAATAGTGTTTGTTGTAGATATACGTGCAGGACTTGTAAACCAAGATCTTGAAGTTGCAGAAATGTTAAGAAGAACTAAAAAGCCAGTTATACTTGTATGTAACAAAGTAGATAATGTTGGTGCACCGCCAGAAGATATATATGATTTCTATAACCTAGGTTTAGGTGAACCAATGGCAATATCTGCAAAAGCAAAACTTGGTATAGGTGATGTGCTAGACGCAATTTATGATGCGTTTGGAACAATAGGCGAAGTAGAAGATGATGATGAAAGTATTAAAGTAGCAATTATAGGTAAACCTAATGCGGGTAAATCGTCATTAGTAAATAAAATCTTAAATGAAGAAAGATCTATAGTAAGTGATGTTGCCGGAACAACTCGTGATGCGGTAGATAGTAAATTTAGCAATAAATTTGGCAACTATGTATTTATAGATACTGCAGGTATAAGAAAGAAAAATAAAGTTTATGATGAAATAGAAAAATATAGTATAGTTAAAGCTATGGCTGCTATAGATAGAGCAGATGTAGCAATAATCATGATAGATGCCAAAGAAGGTGTTACAGACCAAGACGAGAAGATAGCAGGATATGCTCACGAAAAGGGCAAAGCTATGATAATAGCGGTAAACAAATGGGATTTAATTGATCATGATGAAATGACACCTGCGAAATATGTTAAGGAAGTTAGAAAAAGCTTTAAGTTTATGGGATATGCTCCTGTAATAACAATTTCTGCTTTAACAGGTCAAAGAGTAACAGGATTATTTGAAATGATAAACAAAGTTTATGCGGCAAATAATTTAAGAGTATCTACGAGTGTTCTAAATGAAGTGATTATGGAAGCGGTAGCTATGACACCACCTCCAACAGATAAAGGTAGAAGACTTAAAATATTCTATGGTACAGAAGTTAAGGCTAAACCACCAACATTTGTATTATTTGTAAATGATAAAGAATTAGCGCATTTCTCATATTTAAGACATCTAGAGAATGTGTTTAGAAAATATTTTGATTTAGAGGGAACACCAATAAATATTGTTGTAAGAGAAAGAGGAGAGAAAGAATAATATGTTTAATATATTTGTATTTTTAATTTGCTACTTAGTAGCAGCAATAAGCCCATCTATAATTTTATGTAAGAGAATAAAAAATGTAGATATACGTACGGTTGGTAGCGGAAACGCTGGAACAACAAACTCAATAAGAGCTATGGGAAAAGGTTGGGGAGCAGTAGTATTTATACTTGACCTACTAAAAGTGGTAGTTTCTTATGGAATAGTATTTTTGGTAGCTAAATTATTTAAACAAGATTTTAATGAAGTAGGAAAATCTATATACATGTTAGCTTCAATTATAGGGCATTCTTATCCTGTGTATTATGGATTTAAAGGCGGAAAAGGTGTGGCAGTATTTTTAATGTCAGCACTTATGGTAGACTATAAAGCTGCTCTAGTATGTATAACTGTTGGGGTAATAACAATAGCTATATCTAGAATGGTTTCTTTAGGAAGTATGGTAGGTGCAGCTTTACTTGTAATAG
Organism: Clostridia bacterium; assembly: GCA_045659265.1. GTDB lineage: Bacteria > Bacillota > Clostridia > TANB77 > CAG-465 > UMGS1649. The sequence continues at coordinate 5,430 of JAZOWO010000024.1, forward strand.
TTGTGCTATTCATGGAAACAAACTTTAATATTTGGCTAACAATAGTTTTAGCTGCAATTATAATATTTAACCATAGAGCAAATATTAAAAGAATAATAGAAGGAAAAGAAAATAAATTATTTTAGTAAATAACTTTAATAAATATAAATGTGCAAAAGAAAATAGGAGATAAACAATGGTAAAAATAATGGATATAATCAAAAGAAGAGCTAAAGAAGATGTTAAAAGAATAGTTCTGCCAGAAGCTTTGGATGTGAGAGTGCTAACAGCAGCATCAGAAGCTCAAAAAGAAGGAATAGCTAAAATAGTTCTTCTTGGAGATGTAGATAGAATTGAAGAGATGGCTGCAGAACATGGATTAGATATAACAGGAATAGAATTAATAAATCCAGCAGAATCTGAAATGTATAACGAATATGTAAATGGTCTTTATGAATTAAGAAAAGAAAAAGGAATGACAATAGAAAAAGCAAGTGAACTAGTAAAAGACGAAATATATTTTGGAGTTTTAATGGTTAAATTTGGACATGCAGATGGTTTGGTATGTGGTGCAATACATTCTACAGCAGATACTTTAAGACCTGCATTGCAAATTGTTAAAACAAGACCAGGAGCAAAATGTGTTTCTTCGTGTGTGCTTCTTGAAGTTCCAGATTCTAGGTACGAAAAAGAATATATATTTGCAGATTGCGGACTTATTCAAAAGCCAACAGTAGAAGAATTATCTGAAATAGCAATTGCGTCAAACGATACATATAAACAATTAATAGGTGAAACACCAAAACTTGTAATGTTGTCTTATTCAACATATGGAAGCGCTAAAGCAGAGGAAATAGATACTGTTAAAGCGGCGCTCGAATTAGTAAAAGAAAAAAGAAAAGATATAATAATTGATGGTGAACTTCAATTAGACGCTGCATTAGATAAAAATGTTGCGAAATTAAAAGCACCTGGCTCTAAGGTTGCAGGAGAAGCAAATGTATTAATATTCCCTAACTTAGAAGCAGGAAATATTGGATATAAATTAGTTGAAAGATTAGGTAATGGTACAGCATATGGGCCAATAACACAAGGATTAGCTAAACCGATTAACGATTTATCTAGAGGCTGTAAGGCTAAAGATATCGTTGGAGCAATAGCAATTACGGCTGTTCAAGCTAATGCAAAATAACTTAGAATAAGTTGAAAAAAAGCCAAATATGTGATAAAATATATGCAGTGAATTTTAACAAAGGAGTAAGTTAAATGGAATTAATGAATTATGAAAGACGTCCTAAGAAAAAATCAAAAGCAGGATTATTCGGTTTTGTTGTTTTTTCATGTGTAGGAACAGCGTCTGTATTTTATTTAATGAAAAATGAACCAGCACCAAAAGTGTTAGCACAAGATTTATTTGTGCCAGTTGGTTCTGTAAGTATTTATGATGAGCCAACAGATAAACCTAAAGTGGATATTTATTCTGAAGAATACTTAAATAAAATTGAATATAAAATTGGAAAAGATGTAAAGAAAGACACTACAGGTAATTTCAAACAAAACATTACAGTTCCATTGATTACAATAGATGATGTATCTTTAGATGATGTAAATGATAAGATATTAAACAAATTTATTGAAAGATATGAGGCTGTTAAAGAACAATCTGCGGCTTTAGAAAATAAATTTACATATAAAGTTACATACAACACATACGAAAGCAAGATAGAAGGAAAACGTTTATTATCTTTCACATTCTACGAAAGAATAATTGACGATATGGCCGGCAAGGATATGACATATAAACTTTATGGTATAACTATAGATCTTGCTACTGGTAAAATTCTTACACAAGAAGATGTTGCACCAACAATATTAGGAAGCACATATAAAAACACTATAAAAGAAGCAGTAAAAAATTATGCAATATCTAAAAAATTATTTGATGAAACAAACTATACATATTCAATGACAGGTTTAGAAGAGTTCTATGTCAAAGATGGACAACTACATTTAATGTTTAATCTAAAAGAACTTGGCGAAAACAAAGATTATATAGATATTGAAATTAAAAACAAATAAGTTAAATAATATAAATAAAATAGAAAAGAGGTTGTAATATGAAAAGAGATAGTATATGGTTGAAAATACTTGTATGGATCCTAATTGGTGGAAGCATACTTGGAGTATTCTCAGCATTATTTGTAGCAATGATGTAATAGGAGGTAGAGATGGAAAGTATATCAGCAAACTTTATGGGATTGGTTCGTGACTTAAAACAAGCTTTTGATATTTCTAGCCCAGAAAGAGTAATACTTTTAATATTAGATGTAGCAATTGTTGCTGTTATAGCATACTACATATATAGACTTGTAGTTCAAACAAGAGCTGGACAAATATTTAAAGGTTTCTTTATAATAGTACTTATACAAGGACTAGCAAGAATGTTAGATCTACCTATACTTACATTCCTTTCTGAAACATTTGTAATTCATGGTATAACACTTATTATAGTTGTTTTCCAACCAGAACTTAGAAGTGCTTTAGAAAAGATAGGAAGAAAAAACATATCTTTAATTTGGGATTTTGATGATAAATTAAGGGATAAACAAGTTGTTTCTGAGATAGTTAAAGCAGTAGAAATAATGTCGCTTAAAAAAATAGGTGCTTTAATAGTAATAGAACAAAGTACTAAAATAAATGATATTATTCGTGAGGGTGTAGACCTTTCTGCAAAAGTATCATCAGAATTAATACAAACAATATTTAATCCAAGAACTCCGCTTCACGATGGAGCAATAATAATTAAAAACAATGAAATAAAAGCAGCTAAATGTGTACTACCTTTAGCATCAGAAAATTTGGTGCCAGCAGATGTGGGAACAAGACATAGAGCAGCAATAGGAATGAGCGAAGTTTCAGATGCATTAGTAATAGTAGTATCTGAAGAAACAGGTATAATATCTTTTGTTGAAGATGGAAAAATGAAACGTAACTTAACAGGAGATAAATTAACAAGTATACTTGTTAGAACATTAGATAATAATAGAGAAAGAGTAAGTGTAGCTAAAGCTAAAGACAAACTTAAACTTTCAAAACAAAACAAACACCAAGAATAATAGTAATATAAAAACAAAATTTTCATATATATTATTTAGGTGATATATATGAATTTTATTTTACTTAATGTTAAAACGCAAAATAAAGACATAATAATAAAAGAATATAAAGTTTTAGAAGCAAGGATTGTCAGAGAAAAAACATAGTCTAAAGAGAAGCTAAATAAAATAGCCAATCTAAAAACAAAATCAAAACAAAACATATTAGATAAAATATATGTAAAATTATTCGAAAATAAGATAGCCAAAACAATAAAAATAAATAATACAGCATTTTTGTTTTCAAAGGATATTAATTATACAGACAAACATATAAATTACTTAAAAGAATTATTAAATAAACTTGGTACAAGTAAATTAGGCACACAAAACGAAATGAACTCTAATTTTACTAAGTATATTGATGAATATATAACTGAAAATAGTTATATAAAAGGAAATATTAAAATGTTATTTGTATATAAAGAGATAGCAAATATAGATTTTAATA
>JAZOWO010000025.1:0-11712 GCA_045659265.1 Clostridia bacterium
TGTTGTATTTCCTCTAGATATATATGTCATATCTGTCATTACAACTTCTGTTCCATCTGCTTCTACTTTTTTTACAGCTGTATTTTGTATACCCTCAACATCTTTTAATGTCTCAGATAAATCTCCCATATTACCTGCTTGAAAAGCTAACGCCATCTCTAATTCTTGCTTAAGCGTTGCCGATTCCATATTATCCTTAGCAGTTGATGCTTTATCTATTATTCCTGTATTTGATATCGTTATCATAACACTTGCTGCTAGTATTATCATAACTATTATTGTTATTACTAATACTATTAACGATATACCCGTTTTCTTTTTCATATTTTTCTCCTTATTTAACTATTTATTGTGTTGGGCGCGGATTAAAATCCGCCTCCGCCTCCACCGCCGCCTCCGGCCTCCTCCACCACCGGAGAAACCACCGCCTGAGCCAGTTGATGATGAGTATGTACACGCTCCTGTAGATACGCTATTAAACGAACTGCTGAACGAATGATAAGTACTGCTGTGATAAATTCCAGAGTAAGTATCTTCTAACTCCGTTATTTCTGGATATATATCTTTCAATTGCTTTAACACTTTATCCGCAATTCCAAGCCCTATTGCATATACAAGATAGTGTTCCCATAAAATAATTGAACCATAATCTTTTTCTTCCATTTTACTAAAGTGTTTTAAGAATCTCTTAAATCCTTTCCACTTAGCTTTATGTTCTAAAGCTTTTTCATTATCTGAAAGTTTTGTAGGTAATTTCATTACCATCCATATAAATACAAAAATATATGGGAATAAAACTAATCCTACTGGTACTGCTGCATAGAAGTTTTCCATTATGCTTGCTACCAAGAATATTATAAATAGCGGTACAAAACATAAAGATAATATTACTGTTGCTTTTGTTATAACCTTCTTTGTATCTTTTCTTTCTAGTTTACAAGCTTTATATTCTTTTTCTATAAGTTCTTGCCATTTATCAAAAGCCTTGCCCGCCATTTCTCTTGCTGTTGTAGATGCTGTATTCTTTTTCTTTAATTCTTTTAATCTGATAGAATCACATCCTACAAATATTAATTCTTTTATATAATGTTGTTCTACTTTATTAAGCTTAGATAAATCTTCATTTATTAATTTTAATTCATAATCTACCGGTTTTGTTTTACCCTCTTGAGTTACAGGATAAATCTTTACATATTTTTTTCTTACTAAATCCATAAGAGTAGCTAACATGTTTTCATTTGGTTTGTGATATTTATATAATAAATAATTCATTACAGGAACACCATAATCTTCTGGGAGTTCTCTATAATATCTATATTCTACATTAGATTTTTTAGCTTTGCTGATTGCCCAAATATATGTAGAAATAATTACCACAACAGTTACGCCTGATATTATCCAACAAACATACGCAAACATTTCTGCACGTGCTCTTCTTGCATTCGCCTCTTTTGCTAGTTCTAACTCATCAGCCATTATTGTTTCATACATAGGCTTATCTTGGAATTTAGCTGCGTGTACTATATCTGTATCAAAAAGCACTCTTGCATCTACTGCTTCACCACTTCTTAAATATGGTATATGAAATACAAGTGTTTGATCTTCTAATATTTCAGAATAGCCATCAAGCGGACCATGACCAAATATTTTTAATTCATTACTTATATCTGGCAAATTTATAGTGATTTTAGCATCTTCTACTCCGCCTGCCCATCCTTTACCTATAAAATTCCAATAAAGTTCAGCTACATCGGCATATTCCACAACTACATCTGTTAATGTATATTCTAAAATCGTTTTTACCCTATACTCATCGGATGGATGGAATATTTTAATTTGCACTCCATCTTCAATTCTATTTAAATTATACATTCCAGAATCTCCATTTTCTAATAGTTCTTCTGAATGATAATATTCTTTACCATCTACTAGTACTTTATGAACATAAATTTCATTTGCACTGTTTAATTTGTTCCCTGGATTAAAACAAAGTATATCTCTATATACTCCATTTATACTTTCTTCAATTTCCCATGTTATAGTCTCCGTAACAGTCATAGAACCATCTCTATTTACATCCGCAACTATATCCATTTTTTCTGGATAAGCGCCTGCAAATACACATACTGGTAATACAAAAATTAACATGACTAAACATATTAATACCCTTACGCTCTTCTTCATATGTTCACCCCTAATATATATACAATAATACTATAATATATCTTGTTTTTTTGCAACAAAAAAGTGTAGTAAAACACTACACTTTTTGTTAATATTTAATCTAATATATTTTATACATTATTCCATTTTTTCTTTAAGCTTATATAACACATCTAGTGCCTCTTTAGCACTTAGTTCATCTAAAGCAAGCTTATCTAGCATTCTACCAACTTCAGCAAGCTTAAAGTTAAACATATTTATTTGATTATTGCTATCTATAACCTTAGTTGTATTTGCTTTAGCTTTCTTTGTTACCGTATCTTCTTCTAGCTTATTTAATATTTTCTTTGCTCTATTTACTACAGAGTTTGGAACTCCTGCAAGCTTAGCAACATATATACCATAAGATTCATCCGCATGTCCTTCTACTATCTTTCTTAAGAAGATAACATCGTCTCCTCTTTCTTTAACTGCTACTGAGTAATTTTTAACTCCTTCAAGAGTTCCTTCTAACTCATTTAGTTCATGGTAGTGAGTTGCAAATAATGTTTTAGCTCCAACTTTTTCTTTGTCTACAATATGTTCTACTGTAGCCCAAGCAATAGCCATACCATCATATGTAGATGTTCCTCTACCTATTTCATCTAATATTACTAATGAATTGCTTGTTGCATTTTCTAATATGTTAGATAATTCTGTCATTTCTACCATAAATGTAGATTCACCACCAGCTAGGTCATCACTTGCACCAACACGAGTAAATATTCTATCTACTATACTAATGCTTGCTTCTGTTGCTGGAACAAAGCTTCCTATTTGAGCCATATATGTAATTACTGCAACTTGTCTCATATATGTAGATTTGCCTGCCATGTTAGGTCCAGTGATAATATGGAATCTAGCATTAGAATCTATATATGTATCATTTGGAATGAATTCTGAACCCTTTATTGTTTTTTCTACAACAGGATGTCTTCCCTCTTTAATATTAATTACTCCATCGTGAGTAATATTTGGTCTAACATAGTTCATATCCTCCGCTACTTTAGCAAAGCTACATAAACTATCTATTACGCCAATTGCCATAGCTGTTTTTTGTATTCTTACTATTTCATGAGCTACTTTTTCTCTAACTTCAGCAAATAACTTGTATTCTAAATCTACTAGCTTTTCTTCACTTCCAAGAATTTTATTTTCTAGTTCTTTAAGTTCTGGAGTTATGAATCTTTCTTTATCTGCTAATGTTTGTTTACGTATATATCTATCTTCTGGAATCTGATCATAATTTGAACGAGTTATTTCTATATAGTATCCAAAGACTCTGTTAAATCCTACTTTAAGTCCTTTTATACCTGTAGCTTCTCTTTCCTTTGCTTCAAGTTCCATAAGCCAATTTTTGCCTTCAGTACTTGCCGATCTATATTCATCTACTTCAGCATTGTATCCTTTTTTAATTAGTCCACCTTCTTTAATAGTTATTGGTGGGTCATCTACTATTGCTGCGTCTATAAGCGCACACATATCTTTTAGTTCATCTATGCTATCGTAAATTTTAGATAAATACTGATGTTTATCTCCAGTAAGAAGTCTTGCAATGGTAGCTTTAAGACTTGGTAATACTTTGAAAGAATTCTTAAGTGCAACTAAATCTCTAGCATTAGTATTTGCATTAGACATTTTAGATGCTAAACGTTCAATATCATGAACATTTTTTAGAAGTTCTATAATATCTTCACGAACAAACACATCATTTTTAAGACTTTCAACTGCATCTAATCTTTCATCTATATTCTTCTTAGAAAGCATTGGGCTTTCTACCCATTTTCTAATTTGTCTTGCACCAATTGCAGTTGTAGTTTTATCTAATACCCAAAGAATACTTCCTCTTTTTGTTCTTTCACGATTAGATTCTGTTATCTCAAGATTTCTTCTTGTATTTACATCTAGCCTCATACTTGCTTCTATATCATAGGCTGTAATTTTATTTAGTTGAGACACCACTTGTTTTTGCGTATCTGCTATGTAATTTAGAAGGAGTGTTAAACTTTTTCTTTCTGCTAAAGTAAATGTTTCAGCCATCATTGGCATATCATTTACTAAAGTTTCATCTTGATTTATATATCTTGAAATATATATTTCTTGTTTCTTAACAAGTCTGTTTACTACTTCACTATCGCTTAAGATTAAATCTTCTAAAACTAATTCTTTAGGTCTAATCTTTAATGTTTCATCTATAATCTTGTATACACCATCTAGATTATCTGCATGAGTTACAAAACACTCACCAGTAGAAATATCTGCATAAGATAATGCATATTGTTTACCAACCATGTATATGTTAGCAATATAGTTGTTTTTATGCTCATCTAACATTGTATTCTCTGTTATTGTTCCAGGTGTTATTACCTTAATTACATCTCTTTTAACTAGTCCTTTAGCTTCCTTAGGATCTTCTACTTGTTCGCATATTCCAACCTTATATCCCTTGTCTACAAGCTTAACTATATACCCTTCAACCGCATGAAACGGAATACCACACATTGGTGCTCTTTCTTCTAATCCGCACTCTTTTCCAGTAAGAGTAAGTTCTAGTTCACGACTACAAAGCTCTGCTTGGTCAAAGAACATTTCATAGAAATCTCCTAGTCTAAATAATATTATTGTTTCTGGATACTTTTCACGTATATCTAAGTATTGTTGCATCATTGGTGAAAGTGCCATACTAATCCCCCTTATTTTCCCGAATTATATCACAAAAAGTCTAAGTTTACAACATTTCTATCCACTCTACCCACATTGTTTTTTAAGCCACTGTGTGGTATAATATATTTGTGGTAAATATTTAGTCTACTAACAAATTTGTTGTAAAGGAGAGAAAATGAGCAGGAAGTTTTATACGTTAATCCGGGCTAGCATCATTATATTTGGTTCCTTAGCGCTTTCTTTAGTGTTTAAAGCACTTCATCCAATCTTAGCAATCCTTATTGTATTTTCGCTTTTGCAGATTGTAGAGGACTGTGTTAAAAATGCTAAAGAAATAGCTAATCTGAACAAAGCCTACACTGGTAAACTCAGGGAAGAAATGGTAAGCTACCAGAAGCAAAGAATTGTAATAGACATCTTTACAACCATCGGTTGGTTTGCTATTGCAGCTGGTGCTTTCTATCTTAGTCTTCGTTATTTAGGCTGACCACACCTAAATTACCAAACCAGACACAAACAAATATCCGTAAGTAACAACTTACGGATATTTTGCGTTTATATTTTTATTTTACTACAATCTTGTTATTATCTGGATATTTTGCTTTTACTGCCGAGCTTACAAAAATAGTCGTTGCCTTCCCTATAACCTCTTCTGGTATTGTTAAATCATTAAATGCAGATAAATTTATTTCTAACTTCATTATATACATATCTTTTAACGATTTAATTGCATCATATATCTTAGTCACATCTGCAGTTGGTGCTACCTCTAATGTTAAACCAAATTCAGCCATAAGCATATCATCATCTAATATTAATTCTGTCTTGCCATCATAATATATATCTCCAACCGTTCTAAATACTGCTTCTACTTTTTGTCCACCTACAGTTGAAGGAATAATTCTATCACCTTTTACTAAAGTCCATTTAGATTTTCTATATACCAACATATTATTGCCTTCTATTTTTACATTATTGTTTTTTCCAATTTCGTATATAGTTACATCTCCTGTTATTGGAACCCCAGCAAATACTATAGCCGCAGAAGCATTTGCATCCACAAACAAGAAAGTATCACCCGAAAATGTGACTGCTTTTCCATCAGATGGTAAATCATAGCCAATTTCATAAAATGTAGAATTATATTCTAACATGTATTTCTTGCTAATATCTAAATTTACATTCTCTAAAGTATATACTCCCATTTCAGTATATGTCACATTTTCGCTATAAATCTTAGGAGTCACTTCATATATTTTATTACCAGATAACTTTATTTGTTTTTTCTCTATTTTCTTCAATGTATACTCACAAGGCGCTCCAATAAATCCCATTACATAATTCATATCTCCTTCAATTTCCATTTCAACAATTGCCATTGTTGTATAGTCTACTTCAATTTTTTGTGACATTAACATAGCTTCCATTGTGTTGTTAAACGTTAACAATTCTCCATCTATTATAGCAGCTACTAAATATGCCACTTGACCATCAGATTCTGTTTTGAATATTCTTGTCTCAATAATTCCAGTATATTCATCACTTTCTACTGTAAATCTATATATACTATTAACATCAAGCGTTGTTACTGCTGGCATAATTAGTTGACCATCTACAGATGTCATACTTCCATCATAAACAACATCCCATACTGAATTTTTATCCTTTACTACTATTCCTGTATCTGTTATTGTTATTTGCCACTCTTCTACACTTACGCCTTGTTCTCCTAGTCTTCTTGTTACTTCTTCAACTAAAGCATCTCCTCTATATTTATCTAAATAACAATCAGACCAAGTTATAGCTGCTAAATCTTGCACTTGCGCTTCATTAGTTAGGTTTACAGCGTGACTTGCTCTATCTATTACCCCACTACTTGTTAATGTTATAACTACTGCTGCTGCTAATATTATCATTACTATTATTGTTATTACTAACACTATTAAAGATATACCTTTCTTTTGCATTTTAGTTCTCCCTTCTTTTGTTTTCTTTATACAGAAATTATAATATAATATATTACTTTTTTTAGCAAGTGCTTCTAAAATATTATTCGCTTAAATTCAATATATTTTTCTCCTTTTCTAATTCTTTAATAGACTTATCTGGTGTAGGTAAATCTTCTGGCATTGTTCCACCAATTTCTTCTATTGCTTTTCTTATTACCCTGCCCACATTATAATGTGTGTCATTAGCTTGTTTTTCACTTTTTTCTTTTTGTCTTTTTAACAAAGCATCTGTTTGAGTTATTCTAAAAAGATTCGCTCCAAGTTCTTCACTACCCATATTATCTAGAATATCTTCTCTATATCTTAAGCCCTTTCTTTTAGCTATATCATCTGCTGTTTCTCCATTGTATAGTCCTTTATATCCAGAGTTATGGAACTTAGCAAAATCTTTAACCCCAGCATTTTTAGCTGTCTGATTAAGTGAATAATTTCCCTTTCTAGTTAAGTCTCTTTGATATAGTCTTTTTTCATCTTCCGTTAAAGCTAAATATTCCTTTTCACTTAACTCTTGCTTTCTAGTTTGTACTGCAAAATATGTTTGTGCTAACGCTATTACTTCTTTTCTCGGATCACCATTTTGTGCTATTAGATAGCAGGCATAACGTGTTAGTTTGTAGTCTTTCTTTTCTTTCAGCGTACCATTGCCTGATACATACGGCTTCCTGACGTCAGGAAATCGTTCTGACGCATTGTTTCCGCTGTTTTCACAGGATTCCTTCGCTTTAACTATAACCTTTTCAAAGTTCTCCCACTTGTTATATTCTAATATTTTCATTAATTCTCTTGCATACCAATATTCATTTCCATATTCATCTACATGTTTTATACTTTCAAATATACTTTCTCCAATTTTTTCAATTTCATTTTCACTCATTTGTTTTTCCTCCTCATATATCTACTTTTATTCTTTATTTACCTCTATATATTTATTTTATATAATCCCCCGAAAAACATTTTTACCTTTTCCTTATTCCCTCCTTTCTTAATTCCCCCATACAAATATTCTAATTACCCATTGTGTTATTGCCAACGATTATAGCGTTAATATTTTGTCTTTTCATTGACAAAATTCGACACACTTAAGACGCCGTTTTATGCTTATTTGCACACAAAAAACCAAGCCTAAAGTAATAATTTTAGACTTGGTTTTTCTTTGTTTACCTGTTTAGATTTACCTTCTAGTAACACCATTTCCGCTTTCATATTTCTTAAGTCCCTTTTTGTATATAATACTCATAAGGATAGGAAATACTATTGCAGAAGCTATAAATATTCCAAATGCTAAAGGATTAAAACTATCCATTAGAGATACTGGAATATGTGCTACATACATAGCAGGTATTGCTGTATACATGATGATTTTCATAAATCCAGGGAACATCGCTTCAGGATAAATGGTTAATGTTATAAGCAAGGAATGTGTGTATTTGTGGCAGGCATTTGTAATGTCTCCAAGCCAGAAAGCAAACAGTCTTACTATAACTATTACGCTTAAAAGTATAACCGCAGATATAAGCGCAAGGATAAGTAACCAAATAAACTTAAAGATGTTTCCATGAACCGCTATAAATCCTATAACTGCCCCAAAGATAAGATCTCCCATTGCGGATAAGACAGATCTTGAAGTAAGCTGTGAAATTAAGCCGTTCTTAGGTTTTGTAAGGTAGATGTCCATATTTCCGTCGACGATATCTTTGCATAATGTTTCTACACCACCGAAGCAGAAGAAAACAATGCCGTAACCAATGGTCGGAATAGACCACAAGTACATGATGTCTGCCATACCAACTCCGTTAATACTTCCTCCCTTGTTGCTAAACAAGATGCTCCAGAACAAAAGGAAAACGAAGTTGTTAATGAACATGGCTACCGTTTGGATAATAAAGCTTTTCTTGTTAGAAATATTGCTTCTAATATTGTAGCAAATGCAAAGCCACAAGTATTTAAGCATGGAAATAAATCCTTTAAACGCCCTCAACATTTTGTTTCTTCACTCCTTTCTTGTAGATAAAAATTAAGATTAACATTAGCACTGTTCCTGCTAAAAGTTCACATCCAAGCGAGAATATAAACTTACCCAAACTGAAGTTTACAAGTAAACTTGCAGGCGTGTAAATTATATGAGTCGTAGGAATGAACATAAGTGGAATTTGTATCCAGTTAGGGAAAAGTTCAAGTGGTGAAAAGGCAAATATAAGCATTGCCTTTTGCACAAGAAGCCACACTGAAGATACATCTCTTCCAAGCCATATTGAAAGTAATCCAATAATAATATGAAGCATTAAAAGAAGTACTGTTGCCATTAAGGCAATTAATAATGTACCCAATATGCTCATTATTGTAACAGGAATAACTCCAACATAAACTATTCCAAGAATTATTCCAAGACACATTAATACAAGTGTCATAGGAAGTTCTGCTACACCTTCTGAAATAATTCTAAGCATAAAGTTGTACGGTTTCGTAAGGTCGTATGCAAAATCTCCCATCTCAATCTTTGCTGCAATCTTCTTGTAAAGATTAGAGTAAGAATAGATAATTGCTTCCGCCAAAATAAGATACCATACAAGCTGTGGCTGAGAATATCCCGCCATTGTTTTTCCTTCAAGAACAAAGTCCCAAAGAAGCGAGAAAATGCTAATGTGAATCGTAAACGAAAGTAATGTGCCAAACACATCACTTAACTTCTTAAACTGCTGCTTAAGAATAACCTTAGCGAATGCAATGTACTTTTTCATTAGTCTCCCTCCTGTACTTTTCCGGTGTAAATATCATAGATAACATTCTCAAGAGATGCGCTAGTAATTGCAAGATCTGCTACCTTGCCCACCTTAAGAAGCGTTTCAATAACATCTGCTACCTTAATATCGTTTTCGTCGAACTCTACCGTAATCTTTTCCTCTAAACCGATATTTACCTTGTAATTTGCAAAAAGGTTCTTAACAGTTTCCACATCTACCTTTTCATCATAACTTACCAGAATCTTTTTCTTCGTAAGGAAAACATGCTCAATATCCTTAAGTTCACTGTCAAGCATAACCTTTCCGTGATTGATAAGAATAATTCTAGAGCAAAGCTTTTCGATATCCGAAATATCATGGCTCGTAATGAATATAGTAGTGTTGTACTTCTTGTTAAGAGTAAGAATCATATCCCTAACCTTCTTCTTAACTACGATGTCAAGACCAATGGTCGGTTCATCAAAAAATATTACATCCGGTCTGTGTAAAGTAACAGCTGCTACCTCACAAATCATCCTCTGTCCAAGTGATAAGCTGCTCGCAGACTTATCCATCAAATGAGAAATATCAAAGAAGTCCGTGATTTCCTTAATTCTCTCATTAAGCACATCCTTAGGAATGTCATAAATGGCACCTAAAAGTCTGTAACTTTCAATTATGGGCAAGTGCGAAATTAATGATGACTTTTGTCCAAACATTGTTGCAATGTGGTAGGTCATTTCCTTTCTCTGCTCCCAAGGATTATACCCACATACACTTACTTCTCCGCTTGTAGGGTAAAGAATACCAGTCATCATCTTAATAGTAGTACTCTTTCCCGCTCCATTAGGTCCAATGAACCCAATGATTTCTCCCGGTCTAATCTCAAAGTTTACGTTGTCTACCGCAGTAAGAGTTTTACTCTCCTTCTTACCCTTAGACTTAAGCGTGAACACCTTGCTAAGACCCTTTACCTCGATTACCTTTTTCATAATGTTGCCTCCTTAAATTAATTTTTTTATATTTTATTTTTTGTTTAGGGTTTCAAATTAATGTCCAAAAATGGACGCAAAAAAGGTGTGTCGATACCAGTTTTCGTATCAACACACCTTAAAGTTCTACAAACACATAGCTAAATAGCTAGAGACCCAACTCTAGTATTTAACTTATTATCTATATTACAACCTTGGTATTTTGATACGACAATTGAAGCCCAAACTGCCACTGACAGATTAGACATAACTGGTTCTCTATACATAAATTGTTTATTAATTTTTGTCATACCAAATACCTCCTTTTCTTTCTAATTTTTCTTTTTATATTTGTTATGATTTTCACTTGGACGATAAGTAAATCTACCTGGATTTAATTTATCACCATAACTTCATATTAACACACGAAAATGTTTATGTCAACTATAGAGCCCAAAATTTTTATAAATTTATTTAAATTAATCTTTAAGTATTAGAAAATTTTGTAAAATGCATTTACATATCTACACACTTATTGTATTATATTGTTAACAAGCAAATTGCTTGTATAGGAGGGAAAAATATATATGAATAAAACAGTTAAAAAAGTACTTATTATTTGTGTTTGTGTGGTATTAATAGCAGGTATAGCCGGAGCTATATGGTTTTGGGATATGAATAGAGTTATTGAAAGTCCATACCCTGAAGTAGTTGCTATCGGAAAGAATAAAAATAAAGGTGGTGCTGTAGCATATTCTATTACACAACATCCAGATAAAATAGTACTTACAAATTACTGTACTTCTGGAATAGTTAAATCGATTGTTACATATAATTTGGAAAATGATGTTGTAGTATCTGCTACTAGAGAAACGCATTATGAAATAAAATGGGATGCACATTACTATGCTAAAACAGAAGAAAACAGAGAAGCTAAAGGCAACGTCCTTTATACTCCAAACTTAGATACAGATGAAATAGGAAAGACTTCTACTGAGTTAATCAAATCTATTGAAGCTGGACATACTGGAAATGAACGAATAGATGAAATTAAATAATAAAAAAGCGGAGGCACGTAAGTGCCCCCGCTTTTTTTAGCCGTTCCAAAAATTTGCAGATAAAAATACCATTGGACTTGTATTACTG
>JAZOWO010000026.1:0-16978 GCA_045659265.1 Clostridia bacterium
GTTATTATCCATTTTGTATTTTCTTTCATTTCTATCCTTTATACTATATATGATATGGCAATGCGATAAGTAAATTTTGTGGCTTGAGGTCAAGTCGGATTTCCCTACAAACTACTACTCGTTGCCTCGTAGCGGTTTCCCTTTAAAGCTCGCATCTAGGTGTCGCCACACTAGCTACATGATTACCACTTAGTCCACACTGTAATCCTTAACACACTCACTGTATTGTGACAGTCTAGAGGTTTTCCCTAACATCATTTCTCTATCCTTATTCGCTTTTGCAAGACTAATTTCAAAAACTAGTAACATTTATCCCGAAGTCTCACGCACGACTAGCTACAATTATATAGTACTCTCTATATAAAGGTCTACACATTATGTGAAGCTGAAAGAGGATATTATATATATGCCATTATATTTTTACCTCAATCTTAACCCTAATACTTACGCCCCAATCTGGGCGAATGCAGCATAAATACTAGGTGCCATTAATATGCTATATGATGGATTTTTAAGCCCACCTTGGGATAGGTACTCTTTTGACTAGAATACTGTGCCATACGATATATATTATAACATTTTTGAAAATGTTTGTCAAATTTGACATAAAAAATCTTAAAAGCCACCTATTTTTAGGTGGCTTTATTCTAGTTATTTCTCACTTTATTATACCAAGCAATCATATCTTCTGCTGAGTATTTTTCATAAAGAATTTCGTTAAGAACTCTTTCTTCCGGGATTGCAAATGCCGGCATAAGCAATACATTTACAATTGCATCTAACTGATTGTCGTTAAATCCGTTATCCATAATTCTGCAGCACGCTCTATAAGAACATTTGTATTTGTATCTTACATAAAGTGCCGCTTTCATTTTTTGAGTAAGGCAAAACTCTCGATCAATACACAAACTCTTAAGTTCTTCAATACTGATTCCAGAAGTAATTGCTGTTGCTATCGTATTTGCATCTCCTGCTTTTGAAAACATAGCGACAAACGCTGTTTCTTCATCAGTTAAAATGTTGTGTGGATTAAGTTTGAATTCATTTCCTACCATAATACTCTCTCCTTATTTATTAAAATTTTGGACCCATTTTTACGTACCTGACTATTCTAACATAATGTTATACAAAATGCAAATAAGCACACATAAATTTGTGTACTTATTTTAAATTTATATATTATTACATTTTTTCTGGTGCTTCTATTCCAAGCATATTTAATCCGTTTTTTAGCACATATCCTGTTGCTTTAACTAATGCTAATCTTGCATTTCTTAGCGCTTCATCTTCTACTATTATTTGACATTCGTTATAATATTTAGAGAATGCACTTGCTACATCAATTATATATCTAGTTATAACTGATGGTTCATTTTCATTAGCTGCTTGTTTTAGCATATTTGGTGCTAATGCTAGAAGTTTAACTAATTCTATTTCTTCTGGACTTGTTAACAACTCAGCTTTAACATCTACTTCAGTTGGTTCATAACCAGCTTTGTTTATTATACTATTTGTTCTTACACATGTATATTGTACATATGGTCCTGTTTCACCTTCAAATTTTAACATTTCGTCAAGATCAAATATTTCATCCTTTATTCTGTTATTCTTAAGGTCGTTAAATATTACAGCACCAATACCAACTGCTTTTGCAATTTTATCTGCTTCTTCACCAGTTTTACCTTTAGCTTCTAATACTTGTTTAGCTTTTTCTATTGCTTCATCTATTACATCTTTAATTGTTGTGCTTGCACCTTTACGAGTAGATAATTTCTTTCCTCCTGGTCCTAATACCATACCAAATGGTACGTGTACTAATCCTGGTACATATTTTTCATCTACTATATATTTAGCTGTTTCAAATATTTGTTTAAAGTGTAAGTTTTGTTCATAACCTGTTAAGTATAAACATTTAGAATAATCGTAAGTTCTAGCTCTGTATAGTATTGCTGCAAGGTCACGAGTTGCATATGTAGTTGAACCATTAGTTTTAAGTATCATACAAGGAACTTTTTCTGTTTCTAGTTCTACAACTTGCGCTCCTTCACTTGGTACTAATTTACCGCTATTTCTTAGTATATCTACTACTTCACCCATTTTGTCGTTATAGAAAGCTTCACCGTTATATGAATCAAAAGTTATACCTAATATATCATATATTCTTTTATATTCTTCTAAGCTTAGTTCTCTAAACTTAGACCAAAGTGCCACTATTTCTTCATCTCCAGCTTCAAGACGAGCAAAGTTTTCTCTTGCTTTTTCTACTATGGTCTCATCTTCTTTTGCCATTTCGTTTATCTTAACATATATTTCAACTAGCTTTTTAATTGGTTCTTCTGTTAAGTCAATATTTGCTCCAAATCTTTTATATCCTTCAATTACATAACCAAATTGAGTACCGAAGTCTCCTAAGTGGTTTATTCCAACTACATTATATCCTAAAGCTTTATATATTTTAACTAAAGCTGAACCTATAACTGTTGAACGCAAATGTCCAATGTGGAATGGTTTTGCTATATTAGGTGAAGAATAGTCTATACAAATTGTTTTTCCTACTCCTTCATCTAAGTTATAGCATGCGTCTTTTTTATTTAATATATTCTTTACTGTTGTTTCTACTACAACTGTGTTATCTGCAAAGAAGTTTAAGTATCCTGCTACTACTTCTACTTTAGATACACCTTCTACATCTCCTAGTTTTTCTTTAATTTCGTTTGCTATCATTATAGGTGCTTTCTTAAACACACTTGCAAGCTTAAAACAAGGATACGCAAAATCTCCCATTTTACTGTCTTTAGGTGTTTCTATAGCAGCAAATACTTCTTCTGTTTCTTTTTCTAACACTTTTGCTATAGCTTCTGCTATATTTAATTTTATACTGTCCATTATATTCCTCCATTTTTAGCATATTCTTTTATTACATTAAGAATTTCTTCTTCATTATCATCTGATGCAACTATATTACGTACTCTAGCTTTACATTTAGTACATACATATTCTATTTGCATTTGTTTCTTTCCTGTGTTTAATACATTTACTGGCCTTAAAAGGCCTCTACATTCATTTAACCTATCTCCTGGTTCTATATCTACATGTAATGAATACAAACATTTATTACAGTGATCCCTAGAAGTATAGCCAAGTTTTTCAACTTGGCTTCCACAGTGTTTACAAATAAATGAATCATCGTTTTTTACAAACATGTAGCCTCCTTATATCTTTAAGCTTGCATTTCCTATAAACTCTCTTACTATACTATCTCCTGGTATGTCTTTAGTCTCAATTGGTAGGAACTTTTGTACAAAGTGATATAGTCTTCTTGATTCTGAGAAGTATTCACTTGATTTGTCTACTTGAAGTAGTAATGGTTCTGCAAAAGTTTTTAATGCTCCAATTTCATATACAAGACTTGTATTAAATATATAATCTGCATATTTAATATTTGGATAAATATATTTAGTTTCACCAGTTCTTAGATTTGGCCACATAGCAAGTGTTCTTTCAACTTTGTGTCCTCTTGTATGATAATCTCTTACTATTCTTCTTAACATTCTTGTATCTGTTGTTGATACTTTAGAATAATCGTCTATATTAAGAGTTGTCATAGGTGCAATATATATTTTATATTTTAATTTATCATCTATATCTTTAAGTAAAGCTGGATTTAAAGCATGAATTCCTTCTAAAACTATTACATCTTTAGGTCCAAGTCTTAAAGTCTTTCCTTTATATTCTTTTTCTCCAGTTAGGAAGTTAAATTCTGGCATTTCTACAGTTTTACCATCATAAAGCGCTGCTATATGTCTGTTAAATAAATCTAAATCTAATGCGTCAATCGTTTCAAAATCATATTCGCCATTAGGAAGTTTTGGGTTATCTTCTCTTTCCTTAAAGTAATTATCCATTGACACAACTATTGGGTTATATCCAATAAGTTTAAGATTTATACATAATTTGTTTGCAAAAGTTGTTTTACCTGATGAAGAAGGACCAGCTATCATAAATAATCTCTTAGTGCCTTTTGTTTTAATATCGTTCATAAGGTCTGCCATTCTGTTTTCATGGTCAGCTTCTGCTACTCTAACTATATCTGGCATTTTACCAGTTACAACTTTATTATTTATTTCAGGTACGTTTGTTACACCTAATATTCTTAAAAAGTCTCCGTTCTTTTCAAAAACTTCATATAATGGGCTTTCAGAAATAGTTGCATTAATTTTAGTTGGATCTGAACGTTTAGGTAACATCAATGCAAATCCACGTCTAAACTTCTTTATTTCAAAATCCGGTGTACAGCCTGTAGTTGGAGCAAGTATTCCATCTGTTAAGCCATATGTATCTTCTGCTTTGTATATTGTCACTGTTGGTTGCATATACACAGAAAGACCTCTTAAAGCGTTTGGATGTCCGTTATGATCAAATAAATATTTTGCTTCTTCATAGCTTACTACCATTTTATCTATTTTAGAATTTCTTGCAACAATACTTCTCATTTCTTTTAGAAGTTCTTCTGCCATAACTTGCGTAAACTTCATATTTTCACAAATGAAATATACAATACCATCTATTGTGTTACAAACTTCAACATCAAGATTTGGATATAATCTCTTAAGTGCTATATGTAATAAGAACTTAACTGTTCTTACATATACTCTATGTCCATCTTGATCTGTTAATGTTATTTTCTCCACCATAGAATCCTCTACAAGCGGCGCAGATGCAGTTTTCATAGCATTATTTACCTTAACAGCTAACAAACCACTCATATCTACTTTAGCACTTTTTAACGCATCTATAGCGCTTGTGCCAAATTTAACTGTAGCTTCTTTTCCATTTTCAAATTTAACTTGTAATTTTTTGTTTTTTAATTCTTCTATCATAAAAAGCTCCTTTGTATATTTAATTTATTCTTATCGTTCGTTATTATGTCTATATAACTATATACCAAATATGTATAAAAGTCAATTGTTGCTTTACTTTTTGAAGCAATTAGTATATAATAAAAACTGCTTAAAAAAGGAGTGATTTTTTTGAAATTAGGTATTGTTGGATTACCAAACGTTGGTAAAAGCACATTATTTAATGCTATAACAAAAGCAGGTGCAGAAAGTGCTAACTATCCTTTCTGTACAATAGAACCAAATATAGGTACAGTATTAGTTCCAGATGAACGTTTGGAAGTATTAACAAAAATGTATGATTCGTTAAAAACAACTTATGCTACAATAGAATTCGTAGATATAGCAGGTCTTGTTAAAGGAGCTTCTAAAGGCGAAGGTTTAGGAAATAAATTCCTATCTCACATTCGTGAAGTTGATGCTATAGTTCATGTTGTAAGATGTTTTGAAGATAAAAATATAGTTCACGTTGAAGGAAAAATTGATCCTCTAGATGATATTGAAACAATATCTCTTGAGTTAATATTCTCTGATGTCGAAACTGTAAACAGAAGACTTGAAAGAGCAAATAAAGCAGCTAAATCTCATGATAAAGCA
Organism: Clostridia bacterium; assembly: GCA_045659265.1. Lineage (GTDB taxonomy): Bacteria > Bacillota > Clostridia > TANB77 > CAG-465 > UMGS1649. The sequence continues at coordinate 5,496 of JAZOWO010000026.1, forward strand.
GCACTTATGGAAGTAGATGCGTTAAATAGACTTAAAGCTGCATTAGAAGAAGGAAAACCGGCAAGAACAGTTGAACTTTCAGATGAAGAAAAGTCTTTACTATCTGACCTATTCTTACTTACATCTAAAAAAGCTATATACATTGCAAACGTTAATGAAAACCAATTATTAGATATAGATAATGATGCTAATGTAAACAAAGTAAAAGAATACGCAAAACAAGAAGGTGCTATTTGCATTCCTCTATGCGCAAAACTTGAAGAAGAATTATCTGAGCTTGATGATGAAGATAGAAAAGCTTTAATGGCAGACTACGGAATGACTGCTTCTGGATTAGATTTATTAGCAGTTAAGAGCTACGAATTATTAAACCTTATGTCTTACCTAACAGCTGGTAAAACTGAAGTTAGAGCTTGGACAATTACAAAAGGTACTAAAGCCCCAGGAGCTGCTGGTAAAATACACTCAGATTTTGAACGCGGATTTATTAAAGCAGAAATTGTTTCTTATGATGATTTAATAGCTTGCGGTACATACGCGGCAGCTAGAGATAAAGGTCTAGTTCGTTTAGAAGGAAAAGAATATGTAGTTCAAGATGGTGACATTATACTATTTAAGTTTAATGTATAATACAAAATATTAAAATTAAAATATAATACAAAAAGGAGCGGTGGATTCCCACCGCTCTTCTTTTAGCTTTTAGCGACCTCTTGCACGAGGATTATCTACAACTTTAAGGTCGTAGTATTTAGCTTGATTGATGTAATACTGCTGTCTGCGGTATTCTGCTTGTTTTCTTCTCTTAATTTCTTGATTCCACTTATAGTTCTGGTAAAGAGCTACTGCAATCATAATCTCGAAAATCATAAGAGCGATAGAAACAAGTACACCAATAATTTGGAGACCCTTAGGAAGTGTATAGCTAAACCAAGATTTATAACCTCCACCAAAGTAGAGTTCTTCTCTCGCTTCTGCTACATCTTCATAAATTGCATCTGCTGCTCTCCTCATGTGAGGATCACCCGATGCCGCTTTGAGTTCTGCCTCTGCTACGTCACTAGAAAGTATGCACATGTATCCTGCGATACAACAGGTGTAAAAAGCACCTGCAAATAAGATTACTGCCATAACAACTGCTATGGACCGGGCTAAAAAGTTTTTCATTTGGAAACTTCCTTTCATATTTGAGATACTTATATTATACCACTTTTCGCAGTGTTATGTCAACGCAGAAAAGTTTTTCAAATTTTTTTGACTTTTTTCAAAAATTCTATTGACATTCTATCTTAAATTAATTATAATAAGTTTGTTCGCTACGATGTGTGGGCCTTTAGCTCAGTTGGTCAGAGCAACCGGCTCATAACCGGTGGGTCCAAGGTTCGAATCCTTGAAGGCCCACCACACATAAAGTAGTGAATATATATTATGGGCGGGTGTCCGAGTGGCTAAAGGAGGCAGACTGTAGTCTTTGGTTTAAGGCCTAAATTTGCAGCTCATACAAGTGATTGTATGATGATAATCCGGCTAATTCGGGGAAGCCTTAACAGGTAATGCTGATGGTAATCCCGAGCTAAAAGATTTAATCTTTGAGTGTAGAGACTTTATACCAGGTATCTCCTATGAGATAAAGAGAAAGTCCAGACTACAAACATTATTTAATGGTAACGAAAGTTATGGTAGTAAGAAATCTGTTAGCGTACGCTTACGATGGTTCGAATCCATCCCCTCCCACCAAATGCAAGTATTTAACATACTTGTATTTTTTTATACTCATTTTAGTTTTATGTAACCTTTTCTTCTCTTTTATTGCTATTTACCATATTCTGTGATATAATACTTAAACGTACAAATTACAACCAAAAAATAATTATTTAAAGGAGAGTTAAAGTATGGAGTACAAAGTAGTTCAAGTTGAAGCATCGGTATCTTTTGCCGGTGCAATCAAAAAGGTAGAAAAAGAAGTTAACGATCTTCTTAAAGAAGGTTGGACATTAAGAGGCAATCTTAAAATTGTTCCTCACACCGATTCCGCATACTTCGTTGTTTACCAGGTTCTTACCAAAGAAGCCTAAGCAAAGGAGTAAATATGGAATACCAAGTAGTTTATGCTCAAGGCTCAGAATTTCGCGAAGTTGTCGATGAGCTTAATGAAAAAGTAAACCGCCTAATAAAACAGGGTTGGGTCCTTCAAGGCGGTGTTGCACAATCTATCACAAAATACGAATGGCATTTTATGTCCCAAGCACTGGTTAAAATGTCTGCACGCAACGAAATTCGCCAGTTATAACAAGGAGAGATTACAAATGACAGAACCGAAAAACACAATTATTTGCCCGATTTGCGGCAAGCAAGCCAAACGGCTTCCTATCCACGTAAACCCTTTATACCGGTGTGATGAATGCGGATTCTTATCTAACAACGAAAACGTTGTAAACATCTCATACGGAGATCCTAGGTCTGCTTCTCTTTCCAATCTTTACCCTCACAAATTTATTCTTTATGGATTCTATCCTACAAGTAATATTTGTGAGGAACATATTACAATTCCTTCTATGGAAGCCTTCTTGCAAGGTCTTAAGATTAAAGATCCGGATTTGCAGAATATCTTTATGACAAGTTCTTCCGGTATGGCCGCATACAAAATGTCTGCAATCTTAAACGATTGGAAAGATTCCCAAACCCTCTGGTTTAACGGAGTCCCTTACAACAGATACAGCGATGAATACACCGAGCTCATCACAAAAGCTTACGATGCACTCTTTGAAACAAATGATATTTTCAGAGAAATCGTACTTCCTAAGTTCAAGGGCAAAATCCTGATTCACACCACCGGAAAAGATGATCGTTCCGATACCGTTCTTACCGAAGCAGAATTCAGATACCAGCTTAACAGACTTATGAAGCGCTTGTAAGCGTAATAAAGAGCAGTAGTTAAAACTACTGCTCTTTTGCTATATTAAGTTTATACTATTCATATTGTACTAAATAGTACTCTTTTGATTCAATTAAATCCGAATATATAACATATCCATCCTCATCATCAATTATACCCTCTACTTCTAGTAAGTTAATAGCTACAAATCCTTTAAGATATTTATTATCATAATTTATTCTATAACTAAATACACCTTTTGCCAGTGGAGTTTCTAACCATTCTTCCCATGTCATTCCTGGAATATATTCAAATGTTCCCAAAACTTTATCCTCATATTCTTCTGGCAACGCCCAGCCTCCAACCAATGTAAATGTAGGCATTGTCGCCTCAATCTGTATTTTTTTAGTTGTTTTTTCTAAATCGTATTTTATTACTTCAAATGTTATTTCGCCTGGATAATTAATAGTAAAAACCGCTGTCTCGCCAGTAATTAACCTTAATATTTCTCCATTAGAACATTTTATTACTACTCCCCCTTCCGGCATATTATATGTATCTGGTTTTACATATTGCCAAGCTATTGCAAATTCTCTTAAATTAACGTAGCCATATTCTTCACATAATTGTTCTACCGAAGTAATAGGAGTACCATCACAAAAATGTATCCCCCAATATTCCATTAATTCATTTATGTCCTTATAGTTAGGTTCACCCCCACCATTTACTTCATTCCAATAATTTTGTCCATCTACAAATATTTGTTCTAATTCCTCATCCGTCTTTACTCCCTCTAGTACCCTTTTTGCATATGCTCTGTACGACTCGCCATAATACCCAGCCGGTTTTACACATTCCATAGCTATAGCCATATCTCTTAAGCTCTCAAAACCGTTATATTCAACCATACCTTCAACTGTATTATATGCATTATTATCATATTTTGCACTCATATGCGCAACTAATTCGTCTATATTATCAAACATTGGTTCTGCTAAACCATTTGCTTCATTCCAATAATTTTGTCCATCTACAAATATTTGTTCTAATTCCTCATCCGTCTTTACTCCCTCTAGTACCCTTTTTGCATATGCTCTGTACGTCTCGCCATAATACCCAGCCGGTTTTACAAATTCCATAGCTATAGCCATATCTCTTAAACTCTCAAAACCGTAATATTCAACCATACCTTCAACTGTATTATATGCATTATTATCATAATTTGCACTCATATGCGCAACTAATTCGTCTATATTATTAAATACTGGATATCCCCAATCGTTTGCTTCATTCCAATCATTTTGGCCATCTACAAATATTTGTTCTAATTCTTCATCTGTTTTTACATTTGCTAATACAGCTTCAGCATATTCTTGATATGTAGAATATTTATATCCTTCGTTAGTTTCACCTTCCCAACCATATATTGTCGGTGTTACGTAAACTTTAACCGGCACTTGTTTTGACGAATTATCATACGAAATATTTACAAGCAAATCGCCTTTTTTAGCCTTTTCATTTGGTATTACTATTATTGTTAAATCATCTGTTACTATAATAGCATACTTACCATCAGCTGTTATTATTCTATCGCCTTGTTGAGTACTGCCTTTGAAATGTTCTAGTAATTTTTGTATTAATATGTTTTTATTCATTCTAGCTTGATGACCATTCATAGTAATATTGTTTCCAAACTCTAACAATTTTACCACTTCTGCCTCTTGTTGTATATTTTTTAGATCAGTAGTAGTTATTGCATCGCTAGCTTTTCCAATTATACCAACATTACTTAACGTTATTACTACACTTGCTGCTAGTATTATCATAACTATTATTGTTATTACTAACACTATTAAAGATATTCCTTGTTTTCTTTTCATTTGTTCTCTCCTTTATTTTTCATACATTTATACTATTACATATTTTTCTTTTTTGCAAGACAAATAAAAAATGTTGTGCAATTATTCCACAACATTTTTATGTTAACTTTATTTATCTGTGCTCATAAAGTCTTTTAATTTTTTGCTTCTTGATGGATGTCTTAATTTTCTTAAAGCTTTTGCTTCAATTTGTCTTATTCTTTCACGAGTTACCATGAATTCACGACCAACTTCTTCAAGAGTTCTTGTTCTTCCATCTTCTAAACCAAATCTAAGTCTTAATACTCTAGCTTCTCTTGGAGTTAATGTTTCCATTACTTCTTCTATTTGTTCTTTAAGAAGAACATCTGCTGCTTGGTCTGATGGAGATGGTGCATCATCATCTGGAATAAAGTTTCCAACACTGCTATCATCCTCTTCACCAACTGGAGTTTCTAGAGATATTGGATCTTGAGATATTTTAAGAATATCTCTTACTTTATCTACTGGTATTTCCATTTCAGCTGCTATTTCTTCTGGAGTTGGTTCTCTACCCATTGTTTGTAATAGATGTCTAGATACTCTCATAAGTCTATTTATTGTTTCAACCATATGTACTGGTATTCTTATTGTTCTAGCTTGGTCTGCAATAGCTCTTGTTATTGCTTGTCTAATCCACCATGTTGCATAAGTACTAAACTTAAATCCTTTTACTGGATCAAATTTATCTACCGCTTTTATAAGTCCTAGATTACCTTCTTGTATCAAATCTAAGAAATGCATTCCTCTACCTATATATCTTTTAGCTATACTTACAACAAGTCTTAAGTTAGATTCTACCAGTTTTTTCTTAGCTGCTTTATCTCCAGCAACCATTTTTTCTGCTAGTACCGCTTCTTCATCTAAAGATAATAGTTCTATTTTACCTATTTCTTTTAAGAACATTCTTACAGGATCATCTACACTTATATTGTCTATAAACGAGAAATCGTTTATATCGTCTTCAAGAAGAATATTTTTTTCTATTTCAGATATATCTTCTAAGTTTGGTTCAATATCTAATTCTGCAAGAGATACAGATTTATCTCCTTGAGCCATCTTTTCTATTATGCTATCGTCTTTTATTTCTTCATCTTCATCAGGTTCTTCTGGTATTATGTCATCTTCTTTTTTAGTTTCATCTAACATTTCTACACCAGCTTGTTCAAGTTTTTGATATAAACTATCAACATCTTCTGGTTCTAGACCTTTTTCACCCATAAAGTCTACTATTTCTTTGTATGTAAATCCTTTTTTAGCTACCGCTGCTTCTACAAACTCTGCTATAGCTGTTTCTTTAGAATTCTTTTTAGATGCTTTAGAGCTTTTTTTAGTTGTTACTTCTTCCACTACTTCTACTTCCTTTATTTCAGATTCTTTTTTTCTTCCCATTATATTATTCTCTCCCTAATATTAAATTTATACAACATTAAATTTTAAATTACAACCTTTTTTACTTTTTTATTTCATTTTAGCAATTTTTAACATTATTTGTTTAAGTTCTACCTCAAGAAATTCCTTTTCATCCTTAGATATTTGCTCATTCTTAAGCTCATTAAATATCTCTTCTCTTCTTTGTTGGTATTGATACTTTCTAAATGTTTTATCCATTTCTGTATAAAGTTTAGTTTTATCAAAATCAGATAAATTAATAGCTAAAATTTCAGTTATTAAGTTTAAGGTATCATTATCAGAGATTCTTGTTAATACATTAATCTTTGTTATATCTTGCTCTTTATTTAATTCCTTTAGGAAGATAAATAAGTTACGCACATCATCGTATACAAAATCTCTTTCTTTGAATCTATCTAGCACTTGGTTTATCATTTTCTTATCTTTACCAAGTAACATAGCAACTATATATTCTTCTTGCTTCTTACGAAGTGTTAAAGGTCCTTTTTCTTTTCTTTCAGTTACCTTTTCTTGTACCTTTACTACCTTTTCCTCTTTAACATTCTTCTTAAGCTTTTTGTTTATTTCAGATTCAATTGCTGCTTTGCTTACGTTATATTTCTTAGCAATTGTTTCTACATACATTTCTCTTTCAATATCATTTTCAAGTGTAGCTAGAATGTCTGCTGTTCTACTTAAGAATTTAACTTTATTATCAAAATTGTTATCATCCTCAAGTAGTTTCTCCATTCTACTTATCTTGTACTCTATGTGTGAAATACTTCTTTTTACACATTCTTCAAAACGTTCTTTACCATACTTCTTAATATACTCATCTGGATCTTTTGCATCCTCTTTATCTAGTCTTAATACTTTAACTTTAAGCCCCTCTTTAACAAGTATATCTATAGCTCTTAAAGTTGCATTTTGTCCTGCAGCATCTTGGTCATATGAAATTATTACAGTGTCTGTATATTTCTTAAGTAGTTTTGCTTGCTTTTCTGTAAAAGCAGTACCAAGGCTCGCTACAACATTTGTAATGCCAGATTTATGTGGCGCTACTGTATCCATATATCCTTCAACAATTATCACAGAATTTAATTGCTCTTTTTTAGCAACATTCATTCCATACAAATTGCTTCCTTTGTGGTATAACGCGTTTTCTGGCGAGTTAACATACTTTGGAAGTGAGTTATCTAATACTCTTCCTCCGAAAGCTATTACTCTATCTCTTGTATCGAATATTGGGAATATTAATCTACCCGCAAAGTTTTCATATATATCCCCACGCATATTCTTTGAAACAACTCCAGCAGCCAAAATATCTTCTTTTTTATATCCCAACCTTGTTAGATATGCCATAAGTGTTTCAGAACTCTTAGAACCGTATCCTAAGCCAAATCTAGTGATTGTTTTAGAGTCTAAATCTCTTTTGATTAAATAATCTTTTAGTATACTCTTATCCTTTTTAACTTCTTCAGTTAAAGCATCAAAGAAATATCTTGCAGTAGATTTATTTATTTCAAGAATTGTATCTCTTAAATCTTTCTTTGTATCTACCGTTGTATTTGTCTTAAACTTTTCTAAATCTATATTAGCTCTTTCTGCTAACGTTTCTAATGTTTCTCTAAAGTCTAGATTTTCTAGTTTTGAGATGAACTGAATTACTGTACCACCTTGTCCACAGCCAAAACATTTATATATTTGCTTGTCCGCTGACACAGTAAAAGAAGGAGTCTTTTCTTTATGGAAAGGACATAACCCTAAGTAGTTTGCGCCTCTTCTTTTTAATGGTACATATTCATTTACTACTTCTACTATATCTGTAGATGCTAAGATTTCATCTATTAAATCTTCTGAATAATATGCCATAACTTCCTCCTTCTATTTATTTTAATTTATCTATATATTTTACTTTTAATCGTTTCTATGTTTTAAAAGTTTAATCTTCTCTTCTCTATTATAATATATATTACACATATTTGAAACAAGTAATAAAATTAATGTTACATCAAATATTGTTGCAGTATATGTTATATTTTTACTTAATAACATAGAAATAATTACAAGTATATTTAATATTTTTACCGCCACCATCTTAATATCTAAGTTTCTTTTTAGTATTACTCCTATTATTTCTAATAATACAATTAGAACTATTAATACAATATAATAATTTCTAGATGTATTTAATGCTTCTATTGTTCTATTTGCAAGTTCAGATATATTAGTTGTAAACGAATAATTCGTAGATGATGTTGTTAAGCTTAATATTACCGCAACTACTCCTGTTACTGCTAGTACTATTAAAGCGGTATTTATTAATTTAGAAAAATTAGTTTGTTCTATTTTATATAACAATTTCTTTATATTAAACGAAACTTTTGTTTTTATTTTTTCACCAAAAGATATATGTGCTATATCTATATATGTCGCTGCAGTTGTTAAAATTATAACAAGCAGTGACCAAAAGACCCATGAGCCACCAAGTATTATATCTATACCAGCAACTGCTCCTAATACTAGTGACATATATAGATACTTTTTCGTTTTTAGTTTATATTGTTTTACTAAATCTATTATATTTAGAATTATATAAAATCCTACAAGTATAAACAGCAAATTATAGTTATATCTATTATATTCTATTACAAAATATAACGATTGTGGTAAGAATATATATAGCATTGTCGCTGTTGCAGATAAGAAATCGCTCTTAGTAATATTCTCTAATATTTTCTTTATTAATACGACCACAATATATGTAATCGTTGTATTTATTATAACATTTGTGTAAATAGTATTACCAATAACTAAATTAACTAGTTTGAAAAGATAAGAACCCAAGCCTTGTCCAAACGATGGTGGTATTATTTCTACATTCCTTTTGGTAAATACAAAGACCATACCTATTCTTGTAACAAGCGTCAGAACCGCAAGGTACATATACCTGTATAGTACCATTATTCTTGTGCTTGTCACTTTTTTGTTTAACCTCTTTTTTAGCCACATATACATAGAAATACTACTTATTAAAATAAGCATATATACAAGCTTTATACCAAAGCCTAAATCACTTTTTACAGTCATGCTATTTTTTAATAAGCAGATAGCTATATATACTAGCAATAGCATATATATTATTGTAATTATGCTACAAATAATTCTACTTCTTTTCAACTTTTACACCCGCATTTATATTATGCCTTGAATTATACCACACAAAGCTTAATTTCTCAAGAATTATACAGATAATATTATAAAAAAGTGATTAGGAATAACCTAATCACTTTTTACTTATTTTAACTTTTTACTTATTTTAATCTAAACACTTTTCCAGTTTTTGAATATACAATTGCTCTTCCAGATAATAGTGGTATGTAACCATCTGTTCCGTTATCATCGGCATATACTCCTACTCCTTCTATATATTGGTATGTAGAATTATATGTTGTAGCACCTGTTATTTTAACTGTTCCATCAGCATTTAGTACTAATTCATTTCCAGCATCATCAACATATGTTACTCCAAGATACGCACCAACTTTAGCAGAACTTGCTCTTCTTATATAGTTATAGCTACCAGCAGATTGTAATATTACCTCATCTCCAAACGGCGCTGCAAAAATCGCTCTTGCTCCAGATCCACCACCGTATGTGTAAACATGCTTATTACATAAAACTGTATATACGCTTTCTGACATAACAGAGCCAGCATAATATAACGTTACTTTAGACGAATTATCCATAGTTAATTTTTCTTCACCATCTATATATTCTACACCATATTTAATTCCTGTAACTGTATCTTTTTCCATCATTGTCATTATGTAAGGCCCTGCATTTGTAATAGTTTTTCCATCTTCTGAGAATGTAAGATTTGCAACACCTGGTATGTTAGCACTTAAATTTGCATATCCGTCTACACTTCCGTATGTCCCTGCTGTCACTATCATTTCTCCTGGTTCTGTATTAGTTAGAGAATATGCAATGTATGTTTCATCTTCAAAAAACGCAAATCCAACTACTGGATTACCTGATACACTTGTTAAACTATTAGTTAAGTATAATTTATCAAAATAGAATCCATATTCATTCTTTACTAATTTTACAGCACCTGGTAATGTTACTGTTACACCACCATTGTTTACTTCGAATTCATATTTATCTTTATAATCTTCTAATTTGTCTAATACAGCATCTTTTAATGAATCATCTCTTTTTCCCGCTAAAAATTCTTCAGACCATATTAATTGTGCTAATTGTTCTACTTGTTTGTAGTTTGTAGCGTCAACCGCTTCGTTTGCTCTGTTTATTATTCCTGTATTTGATATAGTAATAATTACAGCAGCTGCTAAAATTATCATTACTATTATTGTTATTACCAATACTATTAATGATATACCTTGTTTTCTTTTCATATATTCACCTTCTTATTTAATTACAAATGTCGCTGTTATATCGCCTTGTAGAATTATAATTCTTCCGCCTAAAGCGGGTGCTAAAAACTGTGTCGCATTATTACGATCAGAATTTCCTGACCAATACAACGCAACTGTTGAATCGGCATAAATTTTATCTTCAAGCAATGTAGCTCCATCTTTCGTTATTTTTATATTCTCACCGTTTACTATTAATTCTGAACCATCTATTCTCTTATACACTGCATTTTGAATAATCTCATTTTTTGTATTTGCTGCAGATAGTTTTACTATTTCTCCGTTATACACAGTATATATTTGGTTATCAAAAGAATTTATAATAACATCTTCACATTCACCGTTTACTGCAGATATTGTAGATTTGTTTTTGTATGTTATATCATATTCTAGTGGTGTTTCACCATCTATATCTAAACGAGCTCTTGTTGCACTTAATATTGTATATGATATGTTCTTGCCATTAGAAGTACCCGTATATGCTTTGCCATATTCAACTTGGTTTTCTTTTATATTAAATGAAACCTCACCAGAAATATGGTTAGTCGCAAACTTTTTACCACCATCAGAAAATTCTAATGTTCCAAACCAATCACTTGGCAAATTTGCTTTTAAGTTTTCATAAGATGTTACCTCTATAGTCTCTGCAAGCATCGGAATTAATTCAGTTCCAATATCCACAATCATGTAAAAATCTGCTGTTTTGTTCTCTCTAAATATAAAACCTAACGATCCACCTGAAGAGCCCATATCATAAGGATTATCTACTACATACAATTCATCATAATAAAAGCCATATTGATTTAGTGCTTTATTTCCGCCCATTGTGACAGTTACGCCTTCATCTGTAACGTCTATTGTATAATCATTCGTAAATTCTCC
>JAZOWO010000027.1:0-12226 GCA_045659265.1 Clostridia bacterium
AAGAGCGCAAAGATACTTAAAGAGATGGACTCAGAATGCAAAACCACAGTAAAGGAGGCATTGAAAATAATTGAAGATAACAAGTAAATTAGTAATAACTATTATAATTGTATCATTAATTAGTATGCTTGGTTTTGAGATGATTTATAATAAAGTGGTCTACGAAGATTACGTAGAGATGCGAGATGCACTTGAAGTACAAAAAAATCGAGTAGACTACTTATATAACCACGTACTTAAGCTAACACAATACGTGGTAAATAAGGAGGTGAAATAAGATGGCATACGGGGATTATGGAGCTTATGCTTGGAAAAATGGTGAATTTATCCGTAACTATTGCGATACTGCGTGGGTATGGAAAAAAGTCAATAAGAAATATAGATGGAAGCTTTCTGGAGAAAGAGCTGATGAAAACGAAATAATGGCTCACGCGGTAATACCTATTGGTAACGCATTACTTGAATTTTACAAAGGTAGATTTATGATAAATTGGGGTAGAGAAGACGGCACAATATTAATAGAAGAAGTTGATGTAGAAGAAGATATATTAAATAAAGTTGTACACACAATAAAAGACTTCACTATATCTGGATACACACTAGACGTGAATGAAAGCATAATTAAATACGAGATAGCTCACGGGAAAGATACATATTGTGTTGTAGTAGGTGCTTCTTTTGGAAACGGATATGACACAAATAAAAAATCTAGATTTGTATTAAAAAATATGACTTTCTGTAAAAACTCATATTATATACAGTTTAAATCTATAAATCAATTCGATTATCTATGTAGACAAGATGATATTGCATTTGAAAAATATCTTTTGTGGACTTACGGAATTAAACCATTTTTATGGGATTTAATAAGGTTACGTTTCGGTAGAGTAAGATTTCATTTAATAGATATTATTAATAGACTAACAGACATACATTATTTAAAATAAGAGGAAAAACACCTCTTATTTTTTTATAAAATTTTTTAAAAAAAGTGTTTACATTTATATATTTTTAATATATAATAACTTTACTGCAAAAGAAAGGAGGAAATAAAACTATGGACAACCAAGAAAAATTAAAAGAGTTCGCTCAAAAATACAGAAGATATTTAGAATTAAAATTTGAAATAGATGTATTTGAGAAAGAACTTAAAGAAGAGATTGTAAATTCACTTGCAAACTCTAACGAAAAAGAATTGGTATTAGAAGGAGTTAAGTTCGCTTACAAAAAGCCTAGTGTAAGACGTACATTTGACTCTAAAAAATTCCAAGAAGAAGAACCTGAATTATACGAAAAGTATATTAAGGAAACAGATGTTAAGGGTACATACGTACCTTCAATAGTTCCAATGTAAGAGAAAGGAGAAATCGTAAATGGATAGAATATGGATTTACGGACAACCATTTAGTGGAAAGACTACTTTTGCTAGTAAGTTTCCAAATGCAAAGGTTTTATCTACTGATGGTAACGCTAAGTATCTATTTAAGAAGGAAGATGTTTACGAGGTACGTAACTATCAAGAGCTTAACGATGCTATGATGGACCTACGTAATCAACCTAAACTAGAAACACTTATTATAGATACGACAGGTTATTTACTAGACTATTTGAAATTTTATTTCTTAGAGAAGAATAACATTGAAGACCCAGGTGACATAGCTTACAAAGGGTGGACAATGATGAGAAATATGCAGTGGGAAGTAATATTAAATTTATCTAACCTTGCAGAAACAACAATATTTATCTCACACGAGAAACAAGTAATTGAAAAAAATAAGTTTGGTAGAGAGCTAACAACATTTGAACCTGACTTTGATGAAAAGTTAAGAGATAGAATGACAGGACTTATGACAGTTGTAGGTAGAGCTGTTAAAGACACTAGCGACAAAGCTGACACAAAGTACTGGTTAGATATAGGACACACTGACGATGAAGTTGGTGGTACTAGAATACCAATAAAGAAAACAAGAATAGAATTAGATTATAAAGCATTTAAAGAAAATATGAAAATTGGAGGAGAAGAATAATGGATGATTTAAAAGAATTAGACGCTATATTTAATGAAATTGGAGGTAACGAAAAAGCAGCAGAGGTAGCTAGTGCTTACTCACAACCAGCTGATGGTATATATGCTGCTGAAATAAAGAAAGCTGAGTTCAAAAGCTCTAAGAAAGGTGACCCAATGGTACAAATTTCTTATGGTTTAGAAACAGGTGAAAACCACAACCAATTTTTAATGTTAGTTGGAAAAGACAAAAAAGGTACTGAACAAAATGTAGCAAGATTTGTTACAATAATGCAAGAACTAGGATTAAACGCACCATCTGTAAGTGCGTATGTAGCTAAATTCGATGATTTAGTTGGAAAGAGTGTAACAATAGAAATCAAAACAACTACATCTAAAGCAGGTAAATCATTTACAAACACATCAATATTGAAATAAGTCAATTGAGTGGGGCTGGAGGTAGAAAATTTCCAGCCTCCATTTTTAAATGGAAAGGAAAATGATTATGAAGAAGTGCAAAATTTACTTCTGTGACGAAGAAAAGATTAAGTTCTATATTAGAGGTGTTATACTAGGTGGTGACCCATTTATACAGGTAATACCAGCTTGGCTTGGTGACGAGGTAGCTATTTATGAAGAGGACAAAGCTAAAGAATATGTTAGAATGCTCAACGATGAGTTTTCTGAAATAGATAAAATAACTTTTGGAGTTGAATACATTGAAGATATATAAAATATGCAACACAAAGTTTATCAATATCTCTATGAAAAATACATTAGTGAAATTCCAATGGAATTAAACTATTCATAGAGATTAGTAGGAAGGAGTTGGACAATACTTATGTTAGTATATGACCTCTAGAGATAGGTAAATATGACTGGTTAGTCGGTATATACGACGGAAATAAATACACACAAATACACAACGACTATGAAACTATGACAAAGTTTTATGAAGAACACCAAGAAGATATATGGATAGGTTATAACTCAGCAGACTTCGACTGTATTATCTTAAAATTAATATTACTAGAGAAGATACCCGAAGCGATATTTGAATATAGCCAAAGAATTATTAAAAGTCACGACGCAGGAAAAACAATTAAAAAAGCATTTAATATGTACAATATGAAATTGTACGATTTAGACCTAATGCCTACACTTAAACTATTTGCCAGTCTTAAGGAGTTAGAAGGTTACTTAGGGTGGTCTATCAATGAAACAACCGTAAGTTTTGATTTGGATAGACCTTGGACAGAAGATGAATTAGAAGAAATGAAAGAATACAACAGACACGACTTGGACGCTACGTGGGCATACGCAAACATAGCTAAGGATACAATATCAGCTAGAATAATGCTTCTTAAAGAATATAACTTACCTAAAAACTTGATAAGTTCTACAAACGCACAAATAACTGCTGAAATACTTGGAGCTGAATACACAAAATTCAATGATGGTAAAGACCCATACGACATAAATACAGCACCAATAGAATTAGTTAAATATAAAGAATGTGCAGACTTTTTCACAAGTATGCCAGAGATGGATGAGTCAGCTAAGAAAGAAGTTATGGTAGCAGACTGTCCTCATACGGTAGCCTGTGGAGGATTGCACGGAGCATTACTTAGCTATTTCTATGTAGGTAAGATGTGGATGGTGGACGTAGCTAGTTACTATCCAAATATGATGCTTAACTTCAACCTAACACCAAGAAGTCAAAAAGACCCAAATGCGTATAAAAACCTAGTAGAGAGACGTATGGGAGTTAAGGCTAGTATTAAAAAATTAAAAGAAGAAGGTAAAGCTGCTGAAGCTAAGCACGCTAAGATATTAAGTAACATCTTAAAGCTACCTATAAATACGGTATCTGGATGTATGAAAGCGCCATTTAGTAAATTATATGACCAAAAACATAATAACTATATGTGTATTACAGGACAACTACTATTAATAGATTTAATAGAACACTTAGAACCATATTGTAAGTTAATACAATCTAACACAGATGGTATCTTAATTATACCAATAGATGAAGAAGCTTGTGACAGAGAAATAAAATATTGGGAAACTAAAACTGGACTATTTATGGAAAAGACGATAGCTATAAAAGTTTATCAAAAAGACGTTAATAACTACGTAATGTTAGCCGAAGATGGTAGCATCAAAGTTAAAGGTGGATACGTAGGTCAATACTATAACGACGAAGGTGGCGAGAACCACATACGTAGAAACCTAGAAATCATAGATAAAGCAATAGTAGACTTCTTACTATACAATACACCAGTAGAAGAAACAATTAAAAATCCAAAGAACCCAATATTAAAATACCAAATAGTTAAGAAGCTAGGTAGTATGTACAATGACCCAGTGTTAGAAAAAGATGGTAAGTATATACCACTACCTAACAGATGTAACAGAGTGTTCGCAACAAAGGACACAACATTTGGTAAGGTAAAGAAAAGAAAATCTGGCAAAGACTCTTGGGATAACGTAGAGGGGTTACCAGAACATTGTATGATTTACAACGATAGCATTGTAGATATGTTGGTACGTGGCTTTGACGACTTAGATTTAGATTGGTATGTAGAGTTAGCTAAGTCAAAGATTGTAGACTATATATTGGAAACAAGCGAGAAAACAAAAGGTAAGAAAAAGAGCTTAGATGCAGATTGGGCTAACGTACTTAAAAAATTAGGGAGGTAGCAAATGGAAACTGTAATGAAATTAGGTAACTGGACATTGAAATTAGTGCCTAGAAATGAGATAATGAAATTATACAAAGATGAGTCGTCAGAAGACGAAGGAGTAAGATACGTATTTGGAATGACATCATATCCAACACGTACCATATTTATAAATAGAGATATGCACGAAGACCAAATAATACAGACACTAAAACACGAGTTAACACACGCGTATATTTGGGAAAGTGGGCTATACAACGCGCCACACTACACAGACGAGATGGTATGTGATATAGTAGCTTGCTCAAATGATTATATAAATTCACTTGTAAAGGAGTTTAAAGAAAATGTTAAGGAAAATGATAGAAAGATATAAAAAAGGTTATTGTAGAGAAGACTTATGGAGCATAGATGGGTGGTTTATGGACACATTTCCAAATATGTTACGTGACTTTAGTAAAAACACAATATGTGTACCTATCACACCTGAGTTACAAAAAGATGCACATAAGTTACCTATAGAATGGGTGGAGCAACAGGAATTAAATGACATATTTAGTGAAGAAGATTGCTGGAAACTAATAATATTAAGAATGGCATATTGTTTTGAACACTTAAATGAGTTCCACGAAGACTACCAATACTACTGGGATAATGCAAAATATGCAGAGAAAAACAAAATAATGATGGAGTATAAGAAAGAAGCGTTTAAGTTATTTGAAAAATATTTTTTTAATTTGTGGTGGTAAAATATGAAAATTATTGAACTTTTTGCTGGATTAGGTGCTTGTAGCAAAGCACTTGAAAACATTGGAATTGACGTTGAAATTATAGACGCTGTCGAAATTGATAAGTATGCGATAGCTAGCTTCAACGCGATACACGGGACGCACTTTAAACCACAAGACATAAAAGCTTGGGACAAGGATTACGAGGACATAGACCTAATTATGCACGGAAGTCCTTGCCAAGATTTCTCAATAGCTGGTAAACAAGCGGGTGGTGACATAGGTAGTGGTACAAGAAGCAGTCTTATGTATGAAACAATAAGAATAGTTAAGAAAATAAAACCAAAATATATTGTATGGGAAAATGTAAAGAACATTCTAAGTAAAAAACATATCCATAATTTTAATAGTTATCTTGAAATAATGGAGGAATTGGGATATAACAATTATAGTAAAGTATTAAACGCAAAAGATTATGGGATACCTCAAAATCGTGAAAGGGTATTTACCATAAGTATTAGAAAAGATATAGATAAAGGTTTTAAATTCCCAGAAGCAGAAGAATTAAAATTTAGATTAAAAGATATGTTAGAAGTAGAAGTAGATGAAAAATACTATTTAAGTGATGACAAGACCAAAGGCATTAAACTAAATACAACCGAAGGAAGTTCTGATAACATAGAGTTGGTTGGTAAATTAGATATAAAAGGTCACGACTGTGTTAAAAGAATATATTCTAAGGAAGGGTTAAGTCCAACGTTAACAGATATGCAAGGTGGAAACAGACAACCTAAGATAGTAGATGAACCTAAGTTACCTGGAGCTTACGGAAGAAATTTTGGTAGCAAAGGAAAAATAGAAAACGAAATATGTTCTACACTACAAGCAGCTATGGGTGCAGGTGGTGGAAACGTACCATTAATAAATGTTATAGGTAACTATATGCCTAGTGGACACGACGCAAGTAGAATAGTAGATAGTGAAGGGTTAGCACCAACAGTTAAAGAAAATCACGGAACAGTAACTGCGGTGGCTATACGTGGTAGATACAAAGATAATGGAGACACACAACAACAAATTGAAATATCTAATAGAGAAGATGCAAACGCAATAACCACAGTACAAAAAGATAGTATGGTTACTAACGGATTGAGAATAAGGAAACTAACACCAAAGGAATGTTGGAGACTAATGGGATTTGGTGACGAAGACTTTGAAAAAGCAAAAGCAGTTCCTATGAGTAACTCTCAATTATACAAACAAGCTCGGAAATTCAATTTGTGTTCCTGTCTTAGAGAAGATTTTTGAACAACTATTCTAATCTTGTTGACATATAAAGTAGTATATTATATAATACTTGTGGAGGTGATTATATATGTCAAAACGATTATTGCCAAGTGATGAAAAAATAGTTGAACTATACATTAAAGAAAAGAAAAGTTGTAAAGAAATATGTAGAATGTATGGATTAAGCGAAAACTCATCTACTAATATAGGAATTAGGTTGAAAAAGATTGGAATTACAATAAGAAAAGACGCAGGAGAAAATCATCATAATTGGAAAGGTGGAAGAATTGTAAAGGGAGATGGGTATATAGGAATTTGGAAACCAGAACATTCAAGAGCAGATAAACAAGGCTATGTATATGAACATACATTAATAGTTGAACAAAAAAAAGGTAGAGAACTTTACAAAAATGAAGAAATACATCATATAAATTTGAATAAGCAAGATAATGATATTAATAATTTATTTTTATGTACACACAAAGAGCATTTAGAAATACATCGAAGTATTGAAGCTTTAATACCTATTTTTTTACAAAAAAACATAATTTATTTTGACAAAGAAAACAAAAAATATAAAATTAAAGAATAGTATCGTGGTTAATGTATTAGAAAAAATATTTAGTAATTTATTAAAGGAGGATATATGAGAAAGTTTGAATATGTTAGTAGAGTTAAAGAGACAGAAGATGGGCAAATAAAGATACCATTATTCGAGTTACCTACGAGAAGCACAATGTTTAGTGCGGGATACGACTTTATAAATCCCGAAGAAGTAGAGATACAAGCAGGACAAATCAAATACGTAAGAACTGGAATTAAAGCTAAGTTCCCAGAAGATGAAATGTTATTATTATGTAACAGAAGTAGCAACCCTAAGAAAAAAGGCTTAGTGTTAGCTAATGGGATAGGTGTCGTAGACAGCGACTACTACAATAACGACGATAACGAAGGTGAGATAGCTTTCGCATTTATGAACATAGCAGGACAACCAATAGTATTACAACCAGGGGAAAAACTAGGACAAGGTATCTTCGTTAAATACGGGTTAACAGCAGACGACAATGCAAATACAATAAGAATATCAGGGTTTGGTAGCACAGGTAAGT
Source organism: Clostridia bacterium (assembly GCA_045659265.1). Classification (GTDB taxonomy): domain Bacteria; phylum Bacillota; class Clostridia; order TANB77; family CAG-465; genus UMGS1649. The sequence continues at coordinate 7,817 of JAZOWO010000027.1, forward strand.
AAATGAAAATGAAATAGCAAATGCAAAGAATTTATTTTTGGAGGCATGATGCTATGAGTAAATCTAACAAAAGTGCAAGAGAAGCTTTGGAAAAAATATATGGTAAACATTGTATGATACACCAAGGTATAAGGAAGCTGAGACCACCGAGACCACACGGTAAGAGCTACAAAGGAAAAAGTATTGCTGCGCAACTTACGTACCATCATCTTAGAGCTAAGAGAAATGGAGGCGACGCTACCGTAGAGAACGGTGCGGTATTATGTAGAAGTTGCCACGATTGGATAGAGCAGTTAAGTAACAGCGAGAGAGAACAAGTAAACAACGAGTTAAGACAATATAAGAGAGAGCATTCTAAGGAATGTACCGTAGAATTTGTAGACTTCTTACCTCTGGATTTTGAAGTTAAGGTAGCTACGTTTACACCTGAGCAGTTAATGAAACCAAAGAAATATAATAGAGCAGAAGTTAAGCGAGACACTCGAAAGAAATTAGAGGAGTGGGAAGAAGAAAGATGAAGATAGAAAGAAAATGGGCTATGCCAAATAAAAATACATTTTCGATAGCACCAATAAAAAATAAAATATATGAATACATAAAAGAAGACTATATCACGATAGACCCGTTTGCCAATAGCAATAAGATAGCTAAGATAACCAACGATATTGACACGGAATACGACACAGACTATCATTTAGACGCACTAGATTTTTTAAAAATGTTTGATGATAGCAGTTGTGATGTAGTCTTATACGACCCACCATACTCACCTAGACAGGTAAGTGAAAGCTACAAGAAGTTAGGTATGAGTGTTAATATGGAGACCACACAAGCTAGTTATTGGAGTAAGCAGAAAGACGAGATAAAAAGAATATTAAAAGACGATGGTATCTGTATTAGTTTTGGGTGGAACACAAACGGAATAGGAAAAACAAGAGGATTTGAAATAATAGAAATACTAATAATAGCACACGGAGGAAACCACAACGACACCTTGTGTGTTGTAGAAAGGAAGATAAAAGATGAGTGAAGATTTTAACATAACATGGGAAGACATTTTAGAGTTAGACGTAAGAATTAAAAAGAAATTACATTTAACAACAGACAACTTAGCGTTAACAATAGACGACGCAGAGTTAATAACAAGAGCTACAACTGTTGATTTAGTAGCATTACGTGACATGCTAAAAGACAGAGCAAAATTTACAAATAGTGAAATAGAAAATGAAACTGGAATGAGTAGAACAACATATTCTATGGTATTCGGTAGCGAAGACAGAAAGAACTTAAGAAACATTAGTCCAAGAATGGTAGTAAGTTTATTAAATGCTATTAGGAATAGGAAGATAGGGGATAGCTTTGATAACATACTAAAATAAAGGGAGGGCGCTACTGATGATAGCTAATGAATATGAAAGATACGTAATATGCGAAGGAAAAGTACGTAAGAGTGCGAAGGGTGCATATTACACATACGAGCAAATCAAAGAAATAGACAAAGACTATGCTAGAATTCTACCAAGTGGCATAGTTATGTTTGACGTTGACGATGAAGAAAAAGCAAAATTACTGTTGTCAGTGCTAAAAGATAACACACATCACAAACCAATAAAATTTAATTATGTAAAAAGCACAAGAGGTTATCACTTTAATTTCAGGACCAATTTAAAGACAGTACCAAATGTCAATCACCAATACAATTGGATAGGTATTGAATTAGACATAAAAGGTGCGGGTACGGACGAAAGTGATAAGGTAAGTTACGAGAGTATGAGAGTAGATGGAAAGTTAAGAGTAGATGTAGGATGGGACGGAGAGCGAGAGGTACCTGGGGGTATCAGCTTAAAGGACTTAGACTATGCACCAAGATGGTTATATCATCTACCACCAGATTTACGTAACATACTAGATGACAAAGCGAAGTTATACACACTAGGTAAAGTTCTGTACACTCAGAGTATGAGTGACAAAGGTGTTGTAGACATGTTAATTGGAGACAGAAATGGCTTTTATTTTGGTATCTACATGATAAGTTGTAAGAACTCTGGATTAAGTTACGAAGATTATTTGGAAGCGGTGTACACTGTAAACTTTATGGTAGCGGACTTCAAAGGCTGGGTACATAGTGAAGAAGGTAGCATAACAGATGAGATGCTAACGTGGAGTGGCAGCCGAAGTCTAGGTAAGGACGAGATGGGAGGAGCTACGAGAGAAGAAGCGTGGGATGGCATCGAGGTACGTGAGGAAGACGAGATGAAGCAATTGTTAGCTATTGCTGAAGATTTATATTTAGAGTTAAACGCGATAGTAGACAAGAAAACAGGATATTTAAAGATAATAGATTACAGACCCGAGAAGAACAACTTTATATATTACAAAGTAAACAATGATGCCACGATAGAGGACATACTAAAAACTGATTATAAAGGGGTGAAGGTGTTGACGCCAAGTAAGGAGCAAGACGTAATAAAGTTCTTAGCCGAGATAGCCAAAGGTAGAAAAGACGACAGTGGTGAAAATATTAGTTGGCGTGACAACGACAAAGAATACTACGCCACATACAACGATAAAAAGTTAGTAAAGGACTATGAGGCGATAGACTTAACACGTGAGATATACACGAGTTTAGTATATAATTTAGGTGAATATAATAAAGAAGTAAAAAGTAAATGGAATAAACAATTTAAGGTATCTGGTGGTAGAGATAAGACATCTGGTAGCAAAGACAAGATATCAGGCGATAGAGATAGAGACAAGACATCAGGAGATGAAGATAAAGATAGAGGAGGTGAGATAAGTAGTGAGAAGTAAGAAAGAGTTATTAGAGATACGCGAGTATGCCATGATGAAGAAAGAGAGCATACAGGATATGTGTAACTCTTACATAATGTTAGATAGGTTAGGAGTATTTAACGCAGGAGGCAGGTATGGAGCCAAGTGGTGGAAGCGATACGAACACGAGATGATGTATGACTTAAAGGACACGGTAGGTGAAGGACTTACGTGGGACGAATGCTACAAGAATTTCCCATTAATAATAAAATTCCTAGTAGATATAAGCAAGGGATACGAGGGACACGAGGCATTCGAGCCAGCGGAGGAGCTATGTTATTTTGAAGGTATCTTATACGAGGACTGCGGTAGCGTCGGATTAAACATGGAAGACAAGACAAGCGAGAGTTGGAAGACGCTAGGGTTAAGCAAGAGAGCCAAGTTTGTACAATGTATAATAGAGATGTGTGGGCTTGCGATAGTACCAACGAAAGGTTTCCAAAAGATGTACGCATTAGTAGGTAAAGGGCAAGACGGGAAGAGTGTATTACTAAACTTTTTCGACAGTGTAATGAACGGCACGATAAACGGAAATCTATGTGGACACACGCCAATAGATGAGTTAGGTGACAAGTTTGCGTTACAGAGTTTAGTGAGCCAAGTATGTAACATAAGTGACGATATAAACACGAGACCGATACGTAACACAGGGATAATAAAGACATTAATAGGAGCAGGCGGGTTAGGTACGGGTATCACGGTATGCAGGAAGAACATGGAGGATTTTTTCTGGAACGACCCGCAGATACTATTAATAATAGCGGGTAACTGCTTACCAAACTTTGAAGACACGACCAAAGGAATGATGCGTAGGGTAATATACGTACCGTTCAAGAACAGTTTAGCGGACGAGGAAGTAGACATAGACCTAAGCAGGAAGATAAAGTTACACTGGGGCAATTTAGACATGTTATTTTATATGGGAAGGGTAGCGATAACGCAAGCCAAAAAGAGAGGGCATTTAACGGAGCTAAAAGAGAGTGACGACATCAAAAAGAGGTACGTAGATAGCAGGAAGAGTGAGATAGAGCAGTTCAAAGATTGGATAGAAGCGGAGACTATGTTAACATTTGACGAGTGGGTGTTAGGTTTAGAAGGAGCGCGAGAAGTAAGTGGCATGGACGAAGAGATAGCGAAGCACGGAGGATACGGCAACAAGACGACGGACGACGTGTGGTACAAGTACTTAGAGTTTAAAGAGATAGGTATGGCGGACGACACGAGTGACACGCTAGACGCGAAAGCCAAAGACAGTGGAGTAAGCAGGGTAGCGTTCATCAAGAAATTAGAGAGTATTATGGACGTAACCATAAAGACGACACGCACGACCAAAAGAGTTGGACGGCAAGAATATTATGATAAGGTATTATTACAGATAATAAGGTATTATTAGAGACAGAGAGTGAGACAGAGAGACAGAGAGAGATAGAGTAAGCGAGCGAGACACACGTGACGAGCGTGTGTTTTTTTATGAGGTACGTGAGGGAGATGCGAGGTACGTGTTACACGTGACGCACACGTGATGAGACGAGAGTGGGAGACGAGAGTGGGAGACGAGAGAGTGATGTGTGTGGGGTG